>JAKEEV010000549.1 GCA_022616395.1 Planctomycetia bacterium
AGCTTCGCGACTCACATGCTCGCGGGCGGCGCAGACCTTCGCACGGTGCAGGAGTTGCTCGGCCACGCATCAATTCAAACGACTCAGCACTACACACACGTTGACCGCGACCGCCTCAAGGCAATGCACCGGCAGTTCCACCCCAAGGGACAGAGGGCAGAAGACAGTGATCAGTGATCAGTGATCAGTTATCAGTAATCAGATCAGAGATTGCTGTGTCGAAATGCTCGGTGCGTTGAGTGGGAAGGGAAGAGAAACCAAGCCCCCTCACCCGCCGTTACGACTGACGCGAAGCGCTCCGCGAGTAGCGGCGGGTGAGGAGTCTTCTGTCTTTCCTACCCACCGAGCATTTCTACATAGCAATCAGAGATCAGAAGGCAGAAAGCAGAGAACAGAGGACAGAAAGCAGTTCGCCGCAAGCGCGTCAATTATTCACCTTGAACGAGTGGAATAGTCGGCGGGCGGCCGGGCTTTCGGGCGTGATGTTCTTCGCCTCGATGCCGATGATGTAGAGTCGCGGGTGTGCTCCGTCCGTCACGAGCAGAAGACGCTCGATTGCCTTTCCCCTCGGCGTGTCCATGTGAACCTCGATGCCCCACGCGGAGTTGAACCGGACAATCACTTCCTTGGTGATGGTGCCTTCCAGTCGAACTTTCTCGCGGTCGCGTTCCACACCCAGCGCGGTCGCCCCGAACACGCGGTCGCGGTCCTTGGGGAGCGATTGCACCAGCGCTGGGTCCAGATCGCCCCACGCGAGCCAAATTGTTACGCCTGAATACCAGCCGCGAGTAGTGTAGCGTTTCCCTCCGATCACCGAGGAGCCGGCATTGGCTTCCACATCTTCTTCGCTTGGCACGCCGTGTATCTCGATGGCGCACGAGCCGTCTGGCGCAGTGAACTCAAACCACGCGACATCCGAAATTCGCCCGGCCCGGAAGCCGAGGAAAAAGCTCGTCAGAGCGGTCACGACAACCACCACGCCCAGGCCAATGACGATTGTCTTCGGGGAGAGTTTGAAGGGCGTTCGCGGAGCAGAGACAGGAGACGCGACGGGAATGGCTGTTGGGGGCCACGTTGGGCGAAAAGTAACAGGCGGCTTGGCCGGTGCGTCATCGAGCGACAGTGGTTCTTGTGCAGGCGCCGGAGGCGGTGCGGGTGGGAGAGAAGGAGTTGGAGGCGCTTCTGTCGCGCTGGACGAATCCGATTCCGGCACGCTGGCGGGTACACTCGCGGCCACGGGCAGAGCAGTGACCACCGCCTGACACCACGGACACGCGGCCGGCTTGCCAAGTGCAGATTCGGGCACCTGGAAGGGCTTACCGCAACTGGTGCAATTCACCGGAACGAACATGTGCTGCCCTGTGGAACGCGAACCGCGAGGTACAGTAATAAGACGACGCAGCGGTACGATAGGTTATAGGGACTGCGCTTGGAGGTCCGAAGGACCGTGCTTCCTCAGCCCAGCCCGGAGGGCTGGGTTCGCGGCGGTCGTGGGATTGCGGCCTGAAATGATTCCCAGGCCGTTGGCCTGGGCTGAGGGAGCCCGGACCTTCGGTCCTGAGAACAGTCACTTCTTCCCCAAGAGCAAGTCAATCACCCAACACCCGCGAACGTGAGTCGCGCTTGCGTCGCGGCAGTGGCTGAGGATGTCCTCGTTTTCGCAACCAGCATCTTGAAGTGCGTCCGCCAGAATAGGCATCCGGTCGAACGCCCGATCCGCGTAGATGCCTTCGGCCAGCGCGACGACATCGGATGTAAGCCACGCGGGATCGACGGTCGCGGGTCGGAAGGGGTTGCCGAAGATGTCGCGAAGCACTGCGGCTTGAACTGCGGCTCCATATGCGTTGAACTGCGCATCGACCGCATCTTCGGCTTCCTTCCATTTCTCCGAGCGACGGAGGTAATCCGCGAGTTCAGCCGATGGTACTGGAATTGTTGTGATTCTCAGCTCTGGCGCCGGAAGGAACGTGGGGTAAGCGGGATCGCGTTTCATTGCCTCTCGGGCGCTTTTTGCGGCCCTGCGAGCCGACTCAATCGGGTGGCAGATGTGAACGGGCCAGTTTCCAGCCGCGTCAATAACGGCAAAATCGGAATAGCGGAAGCGACTGTGTTCGGGAGGATGCGACCAGACGTAATCTTCCACGACCTTGTAGGCACGTTGGCGTTCCTCGTCGCTGGCTTGACCATCAGCGAACTGTTCGGAAACCTCGATAGCCCGAATGAATTCAGAAAAACTCAACAGGTGCTCGATGCGTCGGCAACACGCGCAGGCAAACAGCCGCAACTTTCGCGCGATCGCTTTCTCGTGCAAGTACGCCAGCAGCGCGTCCGGGTGTGCCGCGGCCAGCCACTCTTCCTCACTCATGCTTCACCCCAGCTTGAACAGTTTCGAGGCGGTGCCTCCAAAGATTATGGCTCGGTCGGCATCGGTGAGGTGAGCCAGAAACTCCGCGATGCGTTCGCGTTCGGCCCGGTAGCTCTTGCCGGTCGCTTTCTCGTTGTAACCGCCACCGTACATGAGGCGATCCGCGCCGAAGGCTTCCGTGAGTTGCTTGATCACTGGCTGCACATCGCGATGCGGATACGCCTTCTTGTCCGGCACCGCGGAGAGCTTCACCACCACGTTCTTGTACTTCGACCAGCCCAA
>JAKEEV010000550.1 GCA_022616395.1 Planctomycetia bacterium
CCGGGTGCCCCTGACATTGACGAATGTACACTATTGTGGTAAGATTGGGTATGGGTTTGGAACGCGGTCTTTGACAACCCAAGACCAACACGATAAAGGCCACCCCCTGGCTTTATCAAACCCCATGTTTTCAAGGAGTTGGGGGCCATAAAGGCCACCTCTTTGCACCGCAAAGTGACCAAACCCCACAAATCCTGGGAAAAACACCAAGAGGACAAAAGCAGGGTGGGTGGGGGGGAGGTCGGATCAGGGTGAGGGTCTGGATTGTCGGTGGAATCGCGTTTGGCCACACCCAGCCTGCGTTAGCCGGCGGTCCGACGGGGTTTGTCGAACACCCAGCGTTAGCCGGCTGGGTTACCTGGTTTGTCGAACCGCCGGCGTTAGCCGGCTGGGTTGCTACCGACACAAAAGACGCTCACCCCCGCTCAGTTCATCTTGGGTGGAACCAGCGGGATCGGCGTGGGGTTCATGCCTGGGATCGGCGCAATCGGGATGGTTGGGAGCGCTGGGCCGGGTGGCATCGGGGTTGGCGTTACTGGTGTTGGAGCGACGGGAATGGATGGCAGTTGAGGGTCGGTGTTTTGGGGCGCGGAGATGGGGCCGGGTGTAGTGCCGGGCGTTGTGTTCGGCGCGGAGGACTTTGCGTCCTGGGCGGCTTGATCGACGTGGCTGCCGATTACCGCCCCGACGTTCTTCATGAAGTCGCTGGAGTCGGCTCCGACTTTCTTGGTGTCCACATCCGTCTGAATCTGGAGGTTCCCTTCGCTCTTCGAGACGTTCAGTTTGTACCAGCCCATGTACCAGCCAACGCCCGCGAATACGACCACCACCAGCCCGATGAGCGCCAGGATATTGCGCATGTGAGCCTCCTTCATCCGTGAGAAGTCTGGGGTTGTGTACCCCGATGCGGGCAAGGTCCGCAAGCCCGTCTGCATTGTTCGCGGGGCAAGTGTCCGTCCACTTCCGCTGATGGTGGAGAGTGTAGGTCACACAGGCAGCCGGCGCAAGTGAGGTGAGTCGTTCCGTTTCGGTTCAAGTTCTGGGAGTCTCTCTTTGACGCGGCGAGAAATACGAAAACAGGAAACGTCCGGAACGACATCTGCTCTTGGAGTGGAACTGTTCGCGAGAGTAGAATGTGGTAGTTTTGGTAATGTAAGTAGACCGGTCTGGCGTGTGGGCTTGCGGCACCGCTAGGAACTGGATACCTTGACTCAGCCTTTTTGTCCGCTCTCCGCGGGTCTGCCTCTGGCAAAGAGGCAGCGAACGCTCCCTTCCCGCTCCTGTTCTGGCTCCGGCTGAGCACAGCCCTTTCGAGCCGGGCAGTCAGCGCCCCTTTTAGCAGAATTGGGCGCGGCGGGAGCCGAACCCGCTGAGTCGCGCGGCCCCACGGCGCTTCCGCGCCGCCCACGGAGGAATCCTTCACCCATGGCTACCGCCACGGCGATCCTCGATACTCTGAGAACCCAACTCGACCTCACCGACTACAAAAAACTCCACTGGGAGGGGTCGTTGGAAGAGTATCTCAACATTGTTCTGGAAACCCCGGCCGTCACGCGCACCGCGTATCAGCGGCTCTACGAGATGATCCTCTCGCACGGTGTCGAGGACGTCTACGAGAACAAGGACAAACTTCCCCGCTACAAGTTCTTCACCGAGTTCGCCGCCCGGCATGGCGATGGCATCTACGGGCTGGACCGCTCGCTGATGCAACTGGTGAACACCTTCAAGAGCGCTGCTCTGAACTACGGCACGGAACGCCGGGTGATTCTCTTGCATGGCCCGGTCGGCAGCGCCAAGTCTACCATTGCCCGTCTGCTCAAGCGCGGACTCGAAGAGTATAGCCGCATCGACGCGGGCATGCTCTTCAGCTTCGCCTGGAAGAATACCGACGGGAACGGGTGGACCAAAGACCCAATGCACGGCGAGCCTCTGCAACTGGTGCCCGAAGACCACCGGGCTCGGGTGCTGGCGATGCTCAACGACCAGTGCAAGAAGCCGCATCCCTACCCCATCACGATCAAGGGCGATTTAAGCCCCTACAGCCGCTACGAGTTCAAGGAACGGCTCGCCAAGTACGATGGCGACTGGCTGAAGATGCTCGCCAACGAGATCAAGGTGTACCGGCTGGTCCTCTCCGAGAAGGACCGCGTCGGCATCGGCACGTTCCAGCCGAAGGACGAGAAGAACCAGGACAGCACGGAACTCACCGGCGACATCAACTACCGCAAGATCGCCGAGTACGGAAGCGACTCCGACCCGCGCGCGTTCAACTTCGATGGCGAACTCAACATCGCCAACCGCGGCATCGTCGAGTTCATCGAAGTGCTCAAACTCGATGTCGCGTTCCTCTACGACCTCCTCGGCGCCTCGCAGGAACACAAGATCAAGCCGAAGAAGTTCGCCCAGACCGATATCGACGAAGTAATTCTGGGTCACAGCGTAGCCGGCAATACGCCGATTGCTTACCGCGTCGATGGTCAGGCCGGCTGGACGACGCTCGCGGGGTTATACGAGCGCTTCGCGGACGATCCGGCGGGGCTGGAAGTGCTCGCGCACGACTTCGCCACGGACCGAACCGACTGGACGCCGGTTCGCCGGGTGATCCGCCACAAGTTCAGCGGCCGAATGCTGACGACTTCCCAGAAGTGGGGCGCGGTGGAGACAACGCCGAACCACTCGATCTTCGACCGCACCGGGCAGCCGTTCTACCCGGACGACAAGAAGGAGATGATGGCGATTCGGCACATGGACGCGATGTTCGCCGACCCGCTGGCAACGGTCGATGTTCTCGAAGGCATTCCCGGCTTCGTGCGCGAAGAATGCGCTGTAACCGCCATCGGCGGACGGATGACCAAGCCGTGCGCGTCGGGCTGGGCGCGGCTCGATCTTCCGCGCCACGCGACCGCCGTGCGCGCGATCTACGACCCGATCGTGGATGTGGAACCTCTGAAGGATCTCATCACGGTGCTGGTGTGGTATCTCACCGAAGGCCACGTGAACGGCAAGAAGGGAATCGTCATCAGTCAAGCCAACCGCGACGAGTTGGAACGTGTTCGCGCTGCTTACTCGCGCATCACGACAGGTGGCGGCTCTATCGACTCCGGCGCGAAGACCGATTCCGCCTGGCGGTTGTATCTGAGTTCTTGCGCGATCGGGAAGATCGCTGTTCACCACTGCGGCCGACACAGCGTCAACAAGCGGCTGCCGGACTTTCTCTTCCGGTTGCCAACCGCGTATCTGCGTCACGCGTTCGACGAACTCATGCGGACAGACGGCACGCGGAAGATGCACGCGGAACTGGCCGAGGCCGCTTGCGACGACTACAAGGAGAAGTTCTTCGAGTACAAGACAATCTCGCCGGTTCTCGCCGCTCAGGTTGGCACGCTCGCAACTCTGCTTGGCTACGACTACTCGGTTTGCCGAGCCGAGCGTCCGGGCAAGCCACCAGCGTATCGCGTGCGGTTCGTCTCCGGCGACGGCAAGAAGGGCGGCCGACACAAGACGTGCGAAAGTCGCCTGATCGAGCGCCAGGCTACCGACGAGTGGGTGTACGACATCGAGGACGTCGCGGGGCTTCACAACTTCGTCTGCGGTGTCGGCAACATCGTGGCAAAAAACACGAACGAGCCTGAATATAAGCGGCTCCAGAACAATGAGTTCATGGAAGCGCTCCGCGACCGCACAGTGAAGATCGACATTCCCTACGTCACGCGCCTGCGCGATGAGGTGAAGATTTACGAGAAGGACTTCAACGTGGAGAAGGTTCGCGGAAAGCACATCGCTCCTCACACGGTCGAAGTGGCCGCAATGTGGGCCGTGCTGACGCGATTGAACCCGCCCAAGCACGCCAGCCTCAGCCTGCTTCAGAAGATGAAGCTCTACAACGGCAAGACGTTGCCGGGCTTCACTGAGGACAACGTCATCGAACTCAAACGTGACGCGGTCCACGAGGGCATGCTCGGCATCAGTCCGCGATACATCCAGGACAAGATCAGTAACGCACTGGTCGCTCACCCGAACGAGGACAACATCAACCCGTTCATGGTGATGAAGGAACTCGAAGACGGATTGAGGCACCACTCGCTCATCAAGGACGAGGATCAATACAGACACTACAAGGAATTGCTCTCGGTCGTCCGCGAGGAGTACGAGGACATCGTGAAGAACGAAGTTCAGCGCGCGATCGCCGCCGACGAGGAAGCGATGGCCCGGTTGTGTGGCAACTACATCGACAACGTTCGGGCCTACACGCAACGCGAGAAGGTCCGCAACCGCTACACCGGTAACTACGAGGAGCCGGACGAGCGGATGATGCGCTCGGTCGAGGAGAAGATCGACATCCCCGAGGGCCGCAAGGACGACTTCCGCCGCGAGATCATGAACTACATCGGTGCTCTGGCTCTCGACGGCAAGAAGTTCGACTACAAGACCAACGAGCGGCTGCAAAAGGCGCTCGAACTGAAGCTCTTCGAGGATCAAAAGGACAGCATCAAACTCAGTTCGCTGGTGTCGAACGTGGTGGACAAGGCGACTCAGGAGAAAATCGACGTGGTGAAGAGTCGCCTGATCCGCAACTACGGCTACAATGAATCGAG
>JAKEEV010000551.1 GCA_022616395.1 Planctomycetia bacterium
GTCGCGGCTCTGATTTGTGCTGCTCACTTACGCTGGCCGTTCGCCGAGCCTTCTCCGAAGCCTCAAGCCAACCAAGCCCAGCCCAATTCCCGCGAGAGCCAGAGTGCCGGGTTCAGGCGTGCCAAGCGGCTCACCGGTCAGCGACCTGATGTCGATGGTACCCGAACTCTCCGTGTGCCCGCCTTCCAGTTCCACTTCGTACTTGTTCATCCCAAGTACCCACGTTGCCCGATTGGGTGGCTGAACGAAGCCGGAGAGTTGGGTGTTCCCCGGCCAGAAGCTGGTGTGAGCAAGCTCCAACCCGCTGTTGAACTCCGCGGTGCCGGTTTCACCAGAGGTCACATCGGTCAAGTTGAGGATGATTCGGATACGTGAGTCGGTTGAGCCGGTCGGCGGAGTTGGGAAAACATGCGTCCCCGATTCGTGAGTCCACGAGAAGAGTGGCTCGCCGAGGGGAAGCGATCTCGTTCCGCTCCCAGTGACGGTTCGCCGTGGAAGATCCTGCCACTGGTAGAAGAGCTGGCTGGTCGGCTCGGCGGTTCCATCGGGAGACGGTTCGACGAGGGAAGTTTGGGTGCCGAGGTCAAATCGCTCGGTGCCGGTTTCGGTTTCGACTGTGGCGGCGTAGTTCCACCGGAAGGGATCGGTGGTCACGCACGCCGAACACGAGAGCAGCACACAGGACACAAACGGCACACGAAGGAATTGCATGTGGCCTCCGTGATTTGTCAGGCGACGCGGGGGCGGCGTGATTACCGAAAGAAAAGCTCAAGAACAATCCGAGCCGTGCCGACAACGCGACATTTCATGGCTTGGAAACAAGGAACGGGGTGTTGGGGCAGAGATGATGGAATACGTTGGGTAGGTCCGCCTTGCTGAGGCGGGCGCGGTTGCAGATTCGGCAAGCAACACGACATGGATAACAGTGCCGCTCGGCAAGCGGCACCTACTCGCTCACGCCAGAGCCACGCGGCCAGCCGGTTGACCGCGATAGATGCGGGAGATGCGTTCGCGAGTCAGACCGAGTACCTTGTCGAAGCGGCTGAGTTTCAACCCCTCGATGCCGGTGTTGAAATCGGCCATGTGGTAAAGCATCGAGACATCGGCTTGAATCTCGCGGGCGATCTCTCGGCGAAGCAACCACCGCACAAGTCGCAATCCACCGGCCGGTCCGGGATAGCGCGACTTCGCATACGTGACGGAGAAGACGCGAGTCGTCTTCTCGTCTTGAGGAACGAAGAAGATGTACAGTCGCCAGCGGACCATCGCTTCTCGCGAGCCATCCGGACTGGTCCACCAGTGATCGAATACGGAGTACAGAGGCGAGAAGCGGGTCGTCCAGTCGTCGTGGAAAGTGTCTCCAGGGCGAATACCAAGCAGCCACGCGAACAGGTGATTGAGTCGCTTGGTTGGGCCGCTGTTGATGACCCGCACACTATCGTCGGTCGCCTCGAAGCGGACCTTCACCTCGTTCAAGCGGTCCAGGTCATAGCCGAACGTGTCGTGAACGGTGCCGCTGTGTTCGATCTCGTTGAAGTTGTCGACGGTCAACTCAAGCGGAGCCGGGACAGAGTGTTCCAGAGTGCAAATCGGCAGATAGCCAGGCATGTCGAGGTCCGGAAATTCCGGTTCGCAGTCACGCGGTTTCATCCAAACAAGGCCGTGTGCTTCACGCACATCGTAACTTGTCGTACAGGTGGTCATCTTGGGTGTTGCGGGGCTTTCGCCGTAGCCGCAGGCGTTGAACGTCCAGCCGTGGTAGCGACAGCGGAGCCGGTCGCCGATCACTTCGCCAGCGCTGAGTTTCAACCGTCGGTGCGGGCAGACATCAGAAACAGCCGCTGGTTCGCCATTCGACATGCGGAATAGCGCGACTGGCACACCGGCCACAGTCACGCCCACCGGCCTTGCACGAAGCTGGCGGCTGAGAAGTACCGGCTGCCAGTGGTCGAGCATCCCCATCGAGTTCCCCTCTGCTAAGATGTCTCCAAGAGTTATCGGCGGAACAAGCCAGGTAGGACGGCCTTTTCTCGTCGGTCCTACCAAGAGGATTCCGTTCGCCGTTGGTGTTGGCTGTGTGACCTCTGGGCGTACCCGAACTGCACAGTCGCCGACTACCTATGTAGGTTTCCCATGTTCACGGGACTCGTTCAGGCACTTGGTACTGTGCGGGAAGTAAGCGACAATCACGGCGGTCGCCGGTTGCGCATCGCGGAGTCGGCGTTGGCCCCGAAGTTGGAACTGGGCGAGAGCGTCTCGGTGACTGGCGCGTGTCTGACCGTGATCGCACGCGAAACCGATCACTTCGACTTCCAGGCCGGACCAGAAACTCTGGCGAAGACGACGCTCGGTAAACTCGTTGCTGGTGATCGCGTGAACCTGGAGCGTGCGCTTCGTGTCGGAGATGCGCTTGGAGGTCATTTCGTCACCGGCCATATCGATTGCATCGGCACGATTCTCGAAGAACAGACGAAGGGCGAGTGGCTCACGATCTGGTTCGGCTATCCCGCGGAGTTCGATGAATTACTCGTCGCGAAGGGGTCAGTGGCCGTGGATGGAGTGAGTCTCACCATCGTGGATGTGCAGAAGGGGCGATTCAGCGTGATGCTCATTCCACACACCCGCGAACATACCACGCTCGGCATCAAGAAACCTGGAGCCGCGGTCAACCTGGAGTTCGACCTCATCGCCAAGCACGTGCAGAATCTCTTCAAGCGACTGAGTATCACTTTTTGATGGGGACGATCAACCGACAATGTCCGAGATACTGCCACAACCACCTGTCCCATCACCGAGACAAACGCTCTCGTACCTCCGGCAACTCTTCGAGAGTCACGGGCTGGAGGCCAAGAGCAAGCTCGGGCAGAACTTCCTCATCGACTTGAACCTGTTGGACCTCATTGTTCGCACGGCGGAACTTGACAAATCCGACGCGGTGCTGGAAGTCGGCACCGGAACCGGTTCGCTGACTGCACGCTTGGCGGATTTCGCCGGCGCGGTCGTTACCGTCGAGATCGACAAGATGCTTCAGCCCGTCGCGAAGGATGTTGTCGGAGACCGGACGAATGTGCGGTTTCTCTTTGGCGATGCGCTGGCGAAGAAGAGCGAATTGAACCCCGATATGCTCAAGCAGTGGGACGAAGCCGCGAGCGCGGCCAATTGCTCTCGGCGAAAGTTGGTTGCGAACTTGCCCTATGTGATCGCGACTCCAATCATCAGCAACTTGCTCATCGCTCGACCCGACATCGCGCGAATGGTGGTAATGGTGCAGTGGGAGATCGCGGAGCGTCTGCGCGCTTCACCCAACACGAAGGATTACAACGCACTTTCGGTGTTGGTTCAGAGCATCTCCGATGTGGAAGTCGTGCGTAAGGTACTCCCCGCGAACTTTTATCCGCGGCCGAAAGTCGATTCCGCCATCGTGAAGATTTCGCCGAATGCCCAGAAGCGCGCCAAGGTCGGCGATGTGCCGAAGTTCCGCGCGTTCCTGCGCGATTTGTATGTTCACCGGCGGAAGAATCTGCGTCAGGCTCTGGCAGGCTTCCCCAGCGGTCGAAAGGACAAGAAGGATGTGGATGCGAAGCTCACGGAGCTCGGAATTGACGGCACCGTGCGAAGTGAGACGCTCGACCTCGACCAACACCTTCGCCTCAGCAGAGCCTTCGGCGAAAACGCGGAACTCGGAGCGCGGAACGCGGAGTGAAAGCAGAAGAACCCAGACAGGCAGCCACCTATCTGGGTTCTTGTCTTCGATTCCGAGTTCCGCGCTCCGAGTTCCGCGTTCGGTTCAGCGGCTCACGACCTTGTAGTCCTCGGTGTCGCGGTCGCCGAGTTCGATCTTCTTGTGATAGACCGCCTTACCGGTGCCATCCCCAAGGTACATATACCAGGTGCCGGACGCGAGACGCACGTCGAACTCACCGTAAGCGTTGGCGGTCACGTATTCCTTCACTTCCGGCTTGTTCGCATTCATGAACACCAACTTCACACCGCCGCGCGGAGTGATCTGATCCTTCAGCACCACTTCTCCACGAACCGACACCACGCTGGGCCGGCTGACGGTCTTCTCGGGGCGAAGTTTCGCGTTGCCCGGCTTCGGGAATGACCCTGGTCCGACTGGCAATTCCGTTGGTGGGATCATGTCCGAACCACCTGACTTCGGCGGCAGTACATTCGGCGGGTTGTCGCGCAGTTGCTCGATGGTCGGGCCGCCCGGCGCTGGTGGGAAGTAACTGGGGCTGGCTCCCGGCGGGCAAGGCGGAGGGCAGGGCGGATAGTAGTAGCTCACGACAGGTTGAGTCACGGTGACCGGCTTGAGTGTGGTGACCGGCACCATCGCGCACCGTTCGACGTAGCTCGTGACCGAGTTGCACTTGCTCCGCAGCCGGTACGAAGTGCAGGGTGTGCAAACTCGCTGCGGGCAACCGGTGCAGGGATCGTAATAGGTGGTGTAACGATATTCCGTGACCGGTTCGTAGAAGTAGCTGGTGACTCTCTTCGTCACTGGTTCGTAGTAGGTCTTGCGCACATACTCGGTCACGGGCTGGTAGTAGCACCGTTGCACGTAGCTGATCCGCATTTGCGGCTGTGGGCACGGTTGCGGGCAGGGGACCGAGTAGCTGACGCGAGGCTTGCAGTCGTGGCAGCAGACCTGGAACACGTTATCCCAGGCGGCTGACGATGTGTTCGCCAGTGCGGTCATGCAGCCGAGAGCCAGAGCGAATCCGGCGAATCGATGGAGGTTCATGGGTGTCCGTCTCTAGGTGTGAGCGGGAGTGCCCGAGTGAAAGCAACTTCACCTACTTAGACTAATTCGCCTCACTCTCCCTACAAACGCTTTCCGGCCCCGCCACAACCCGGTTTGTCGGTAGTAGGCGTTACAAGCGGTAGAGTCGGCGCATTCGACCAGTCTTCGCCAACTTCGGGAGGAATTAGGCAGGATAGGGAAGCAATCGGTTGAATTGTAAAAAGGACATGGTGGGTGAATGGAAACGACCAGGGGTTGAAACCCCTGGTTCTCGACGCGGAGCGTCTACTTCGCGGCGGCCTTCAGTGCGTTGAGAGCGGCGTCGTAGTTCGGGTGGTCGGTCACTTCGGGAACGTATTCCGCGTAAGTGATTTTCCCGTCCTTGCCGACCACGAACACAGCTCGGGTCAGGAGCTTCAGTGGCAGTCCGCTCTCGATCAGCACGCCCCAGTTCTTGCCGAACGAGTGGTCGTGAACGTCGGAAATGGTCTTCATCGTGGAGATGCCTTCGGCCGAGCAGAACCGCCCTTGCGCGAAGGGCAAATCCAGGCTGACCGTGTAACTGGCAACGCTATCGCCCAGCGCCTTGACGCCCTCATCGAACTTCTTTGTCTGCGCGCTGCACACGCCGGTATCGAGCGACGGCACCACGCTAAACAGCCGGGCCTTCGCGGGCGTATCCGCGAGCGTGATTGCGTCCAGACCCTTCAAGCCTTTGAAGCTCGGAGCCGAATCGCCGGGCTTCAGTTCGTTGCCGGCCAAATTGACAGGGTTCTTCTTGAACGTCACGGTGCGAGCCATGATGCCTCCGTAGGAGAGTGGACAGCGGGCAGTGGGTAGAAACACACGCTGTGTAGATTTACTCGTTCGGCTGTCCACTGCCCACTCCTCACGAATGTGATTTCCAACTCGCTCTCTGACCAGTAGTATCAAGGGGTGTCTGCTTGGGTCAGCAGTTCTCGTTTTCGGGTGTTGAAGCGCCCCTCCCCCCGCCACCCCCTGCTTTTCTCCTCTTCTTGGTTTTCCCAGGATTTGTGGGGTTTTCTCACTTGGCGGTGCCAAGAAGCGGCCGTTATGGCCCCCAAC
>JAKEEV010000552.1 GCA_022616395.1 Planctomycetia bacterium
AGATTCTGCGCGCGTTCGTGGAACGCAGATTTGCGATTCCCGCGACGAAGTTGACGACGGGTGAGCTACTAGCGACGGCGGCGCAGCAAGGGTGGCCGGTCGAACAGGCCGATCCGCTGAGAGCGCTGCTGGACGAGTGTGACCGGGTAAAGTTCGCCGGGGACTTGCCCGATAACGATCGGTGTCGGGGGCTGATTCGGGCTGCCATAGACTGGATAAACGACGTTTGCCGGCCGGTCCCCGATCCACGCTGACGGCGGTTTCGGCACTTCCTTGCCTTTCACCGACCAG
Organism: Planctomycetia bacterium; assembly: GCA_022616395.1. Classification (GTDB taxonomy): domain Bacteria; phylum Planctomycetota; class Planctomycetia; order Gemmatales; family Gemmataceae; genus Gemmata. Next base: position 292 of record JAKEEV010000552.1, read on the forward strand.
CCGACAACAGGCGTCCACTGCGCGGATGGTGTCCATCCGCCCGCGAGCGGAGGATGCCGATCGACATAAGGATTCCGCGAGCGATCATAGAAAAGGTCTTGCGGGTACGTTGCTGAAGGGCGTGCTGTTCGTGGATCAATCAGTCCTGCATACACCACCGATTCAACGACCAACTCGCCACAGATATAGCGGCCGCGAATCCCTTGTGGTCGGCCAACAAACCTCGTGCGAATCGGCCCGCGTGTGTTCAGATACGTTCCCTGCGCGATGAACCTCCACGTTGCGTAAGGCGTATCGGCGGCGTGAAGAGCGAACGCCGTCAGTCGGGCATCCTGTTCCGGAGTCAGAGGAACAAGTCGCTCGCGAATCCAGATCGATCCGGGATACTGATTGAGTTTGTAGTCGAGGCGAGTCAAGCGAGTCCATTGCGTGCCATCAAACCCGGCCTCCAGCACACCGAGTTGACCGTCCGGCATCGTCACCACAATCCCCGCGTGGCCGGGTCTGCCGGTGAGAGCGAACCGATACAGGAGCGACCAGAACACGTTGGTGTCGCTCATCAACACCACATCGCCGGCTTTTGGTATGTATTGCAGGGCGGGCAAGCGCACTGCAAGCCGCACGTCATCGGATGGCCGATAGAGATAGCCGAAGGGTGCTTCAACGGGAACGTAAGTTGGCGTGTACTTCTGAGGGCCGATTGGATCAGCTCCGGGCGAAATCGCCAGCGAGAGCGCGACAGCGGCAAACATCAGCGCCTCCGTGAACCAAAAGCAAGCGATTCTTCTCAGTATGTCTCGGAGGGCCGCGACAGCCAACTCCTCTGATGCAATAGCTACACTGTTGCCAGAGCGCGTAGCCCGTCTGGTTCATATAAGTGGCACTTAACGACCCAGAATAAACCATATGCTCCTCACGATCACCAATACCCGCAGCCCGGCGACCGATCTCGGCTGGCTTCTCCACAAACACCCCGACAAGGTGCAGTCATTTCATCTCGCGTTCGGGCAAGCTCACGTCTTCTATCCAGAAGCGACCGACGAGCGCTGTACTGCCGCGCTGTTGCTCGAGGTCGATCCCGTGGGACTCGCTCGCCAGCGCCGAAACATGGGCAACGAACTCCTCGCTCAGTACGTCAACGACCGGCCGTATGTGGCTTCGTCTTTCCTCAGCGTCGCGATCGCGCAGGTGTTCGGGAGCGCTCTTGCAGGCAGTTGTAAGGACAAGCCGGAGTTGGCTGAAACTCCCCTGCCCCTTGTCGCGAAACTCTCCGCGGTTCCTTGCCGAAGAGGGGGAGAAGCATTCCTGCGTGAGCTTCTTGAGCCACTCGGCTACACCGTCACTGCTCAGCGTCACCCACTTGACGAGCGATTCCCGGAATGGGGAGAATCGCCTTACTTCACCGTTGAACTTTCCGCGACCGTGCGGCTCGCGGACTTACTTTCGCATCTCTACGTGCTCATTCCGGTGCTGGATGACGAGAAGCATTACTGGGTGGGCAACGATGAAGTCGAGAAGTTGCTTCGCCACGGAGACGGCTGGCTCGCGGAGCATCCCGAAAAGGAACAGATCGCGGCTCGCTATCTGAAGCGGCAGGGGAAGTTGGTGAAGTCCGCGCTGGCTCATCTGGCGACCGAAGATACCGATCCGAACGAAGTCGCGGCCGAACATGATCTCGAAGAGGAGCGACTGGAAGCAAGAGTGAGCCTGCACGAGCGCAGACTGTCCGCGGTGCTCAGCGTGTTGCAAGCGAGCGGCTCGAAGCGCGTGCTTGATCTTGGTTGCGGAGAGGGGAAGCTCTTACGACTCCTCGCATCCGATCCGCGCTTCACGGAAGTGATCGGAGTCGATGTTTCCGCGCGAAGCCTTGAGATTGCCCGCACGAGACTCGACCGCCAGCGCTTGCCGGACAACCTGAAGGACCGCGTAAAGCTCCTTCACGGCGCTTTGACTTACCGCGACGCCCGGATCGAGAACTTCGATGCCGCGGCGGTTGTGGAAGTGATCGAACACCTTGACCCTCCGCGACTCAGCGCATTCGAGCGCGTGCTATTCGGTTGCACGCGACCGGCTCTCATCGTATTGACCACACCCAACCGCGAGTACAACGTGCGTTTTGAAGGACTCCCCGCGGGCAAGTTCCGCCACGCGGACCACCGCTTCGAGTGGACGCGCGCTGAATTCGCCTCGTGGTGTGCTGGCGTGTGTTCAACCTTCGGCTACAAGGTGGAAATCACTCCGCTTGGCGACGTGGATGCTGAAGTCGGCGCACCAAGCCAGATGGCGGTGTTTACAAGAGTGTGAAGAGTATCAATTCAGGCGCTCGACCTTCGCGAGAATCTCCGCGAGGACATCCGGTGGGACGAACCCGCCGCTGTCGTTGAGGCTGGCGACCGGGACCGAGACGACCCACGAGCAGACGACTTCACACGGCTTCTTCAACTTGGTTTATGTGTGCCCTGACGGTGCTGCTGGGAGTTCGACGGTTTCGGAAAATGAAGTCTGTCTAATCAGAGTGGTAATCGCCGCGACTTGCACCTGACCGCTCGCTTCGATCTCCGCGGTTGCGGTCACGATCACCGCGGGCCGCGACTTCTCGTTTCCACCACGCGGATCGGGAATCGTAGCCCAAACAATCTGACCTTGGCGGAAGGGCGAAGACATGGCGGTGTCTCAGTCCGCGGAGAACGGATCGGTGGTTTCCTCGTACCACGACTGAGGCGGCGGGTATTTGGCGGCAAGTTCCTTCAACTTCTCCGCTGGAAGCGAGAACTTCTCAACCAGGATGTTCGCCAGGTCATCCGCCGTGCGCCAGTCCGAGAAAATATTCTCTCGTAGCTTGACCAATTCCTCGATTACCTGACTCAACTCTTTTCGGGCGTAGTGCGGAGACAAATCCCGCTCCGTCAACCGCGCGTGGAGGTCGAGCAACCCAAGGTAGCTTTTGTGAAATGTGATGAGTTGGTCGAAGACAGCCAAGAAGTCTTCTCGAGCAGCATGGAGTTCATCCAAGCGGCGAGAGGCAGCCGCTTCCTGGCAAATGTCCTTCCACCGCTCTCCAAGGAGCCGCGCGAAACGTGGCGGATGGAAGAACCACGGCTTTGGAAATGGAAACATGTCCCAGTCCAATAACCGTCCAGCAAGTGACTCTGGCATAGGTCTCCTCCTCACACCCGATCATAACATCCTGTTATTCTCTGGTTGAAGATAGTTTACCCAATGATCCGCAATCGCATTGATTCGTTTCCATCTGCGGCGGGTTCCGCAAATCCGATTAGGTACTTGACTTTTGTACAGTAATGGCGCATACTGGAGGAGAGGGAACCGGCACCCCAAACCGACCACCCTGCGCGCCGGCAGCCACCCGACCCAGCGCAAGCCAAGCGCCAGACAAGCGCCAGACAAGCGTGAGGCATTACCGCCGGGGGGTGGCCTTTCTAAACCCCATGAATTCCAGCGTTTGCTCGCCATAAAGGCCACATGGGCCCTGATCAAGACGCAGCAAACCCCACAAAACATTGTAAAACCAAAGAATTAATAAAACTGGGGGGTGGGGGGGGAGGGTAACGCCACCCCTCACACACAAGCGCTGATCCGCCCCGCCTCTGACACAACACAACAACCAATCAACCCGATTTGGTATGAGAGGTGCCATCGTGGACATGGGATTACGCGAGAGCGTCGCGGTTGTGGTCGGGGCCGCGCGGGGGTTGGGGAAGGCGATTGCGTCCGCGTTCGCGTCGGAAGCCTGCCGCGTCGGGCTGTGGGATGTGTCGCCGGATGTGCAAAACACCGCGAACGAGCTGAGCGGTTCCGCGTGGGTGGTTGATGTGGCAAACGATGCGAGTGTGCGAGCCGCGGCGAGCGAGACGTGGGGGAAGTTCGGTGCTGTGGACCATGTCGTGTTCGCGGTCGGAGTCGGTTCGGGCAAGTTTGGCTTCCCATTCTGGCAGTTGGAACCTTCAGACTGGGATCGTGTGTTGCGTGTGAATCTCATTGGGGGTGTAAGCGTGGCTCACGCCTTCGCTCCGAGGCTCGCGGAGCGGAAGAAGGGCACGATGCTCTTCCTATCGTCGGTCGCGGGTCAAATCGGCTCGCAGACCGACCCGCCATACAGCGCTGCGAAAGCCGGGCTGATTAACTTCTCGCAATGCGCAGCGAAGGACCTGGCTCCGTTCGGCGTGCGTGTGAACTGTCTGTGTCCGGGGATGGTGAAAACTCCTCTGAACCGTTCCGTGTGGCAAGCGTGGGCCGACCGCCAGCCGCCGGAAGCTCGCCAGGATTACGAATCGTGGACCGCGGAGAAGATCGCGCGTCTGGTTCCTCTCAACCGCTGGCAAACGCCCGAAGACATCGCCGCGCTGGCCATCTTCCTGGCCAGCGACCGAACCGCGAACATCACCGGCCAGACCATCAACGTGGACGGAGGATACGTTATGCGGTGATCTTTTGAGGCAGCAATTCCCTGCTTTTTCAGCGTTTGGGCAATCCCGCCGGAGGAGCGAAAGCACAGTTGGGCGCTGGTCGGGATTTACGTTTCCTTACTCGGTGGCAATACCGTTCGGCGTGTCGAGGGTTCTCTTTGGTTGCTCCGGGGGTTGCACTCGTTTCAGTTTGCCTGTTACGCTGAAAGTGCGGTTACGCTGTGTACCGCAACAACCTTTCGAGGTATCGCCCATGAACAGCAGCGAGTTGAAACGCGGAGATCACGTCAGGCTCAAATCTGGCGGCGCGGTCATGCGAATCGTCCACGTCGGGGACGATGCCGGAACGCCTACCGCGTGGTGTCTCTGGCACGACGGCACAAAGCAGACAACAGGAAAGTTCCCGGTCGATTCACTGATGAAGGTGAAAGCCCCGAAGCCACGCCTTCGGTTCGTCCAACTCATTCCGCCGGGAGCGGCTGGTTAACGAAAGCAGCACAACGCGACCGGCAGAGACCCCGCGAGCAACCAGACCGCTCGCGGGGCTTTTCGTTTCCGGGTGCTTTGGGCGTAGCGGTATCATTGCTCGCGTGGAACGACCCGACGAAGAAACCGTACCAAATGTCTACCGCTGCGAACGTGCGCGAAGAAATCCGCCGACGCCACCTTGTATGGGGCTGGCAAGCCGTCCCAGCGCGCAAGTACGCGCTACTGGTCGCTGACTACTACACGCAGGTCAACCCGTTCGTTGGCAACGACACATCGCGCCCTAACGTGGATCGATTCGGTCGGCGGTTGCTCGCGTGGGTAGGCGATTACTTCGACCCGCTCGCGACGGACTTGGAGCGTGCCGCCGTGCGGGAGAGGATCGAGGCGGCGACGGTCAGGGCGGGCTTTGGCCCACGAAATCCCCTTCACGCATATGTGGATTGGCCTCCGAAAGAACGGGATTTTGTCGTCGGCGAACTACTGATGACGCTGACCGACCCCGCAGGGGCGGTGAGGGACGGACAGTTGATCCGCGCGCTCGCTTGGGACGAACCGGGGCACGACTATACCTTGCTGCTCGAAATGATGGATTGCTTGTGGCCCGCGAGTTGGAATCGAGCCGCGCCGCCTTGGTCGCCACCGCGCGAGGCCGTCGAGTGGGCAAGTCGCATCCACCGGGAAAGGACGTTCGGCGATCTCCCGGTCCTAGCCGACTTACTCGAAGACAACGGATGTTCTGATCGACCGCTCCTCGACCACTGCCGCAATCACCCGCGCCACCACCGAGGCTGCGAGGCCCTCGACCGCATCCTCGGAATCGAGCGCCCCGCACGCGGGGTAGAACGGGTGGGGGTCGGCGAGACCATCCGGCTCGTCGGACTGAGCGACGGGGTGGAAGGGCGCGAGTGGTCGTTCAACACCCCTTTCGAGATCGGACGGAGTTCTGCCGTCCAGTTGGCTCTCCAAGTCCAAGGAGCGGAACTTGTCAGCCGCCGACACGCGGTGTGCCGAAAGGAGGGCGAATGGTGGCTGGCCGACTTGGGAAGTATCTACGGAACTTGGCTGAACGGCGTGCGTGTCGGCGGGGAGAAGGCCAAGGCGCTCTTCGGAGGCGACATCATTCAATGTGCCGACATCGCCCTTCGAGTGGATTTCTCCTCGCCGGAGGTTTGATCGCGCCTTGTCGGTACGCTGAAGGTTGTGTGCGAATGGGCGGCGCGAGCTAGCACTCGCGTTCAATCGCCAACCTCGGACGTGTCGAGGACAGGTAGCCGCGCAGTTGGAACTCAGATCGCGACTTCATCGGAGAAAGGGAAGTAGCATGCCAGACAAGAGCCGGATTGAGACTCTTGAGATGTTGGAGATGCACCTGCGGGGTTGCAAGGTTTGGACGCCGAAAGGTCGCGGAGTGGTTCAAGGACGTGAAGGACAATCGGCCCGACATCAGCGCGGATGTACTCCCCGCCTTCGCCGCACTGGAAACAGTGCCATCGCCCGTTGCTCACCTTGACGCGGGCGTTCTCCGAACACTCAGGGCGCTCTTGAATTTCGTCCGCCAGCATCCTGTGCTTCAGGCGAACGTAGGCACCAAGTCGAGGTCGCGGGCAGCGCGGGCGACGAACGGTCCGAAGTTGCCAGTCGGTCACGGGCGATGTGGCATTTCATTTACTTTTCACTTGATCGCGCTGGCAGCCCCGCCGATCATCAACGCCACACATCGCCAAATGAATCGCCCACCCCCACGAACGGACTCGTCAGACGGTCGCCAGTTTGTGACATGACGCGCATTGCCCTACAACTACTGGCGATTTAAAGTTCCCCGGCGAGACGACACCATGCGAACGCGAATAAACCTCACCATCGTCACCGAACCGCACATCGACCTCGACGGGCGCAGGGAACCAACGTGAGTAGTTCGGTAGTTCACGCAGTCACGCGAGCAGGAATCGCGTCGATTCCACACCGTCCTTCGCAGGAGGCGGCAAGCGGTCGCCCGCATAAGTGGGCAGACTTTTCGATTTTTCTTCAACATGAGGTTCTCACATGTTCTCGCGATCTCGACTTCAGATGCTGGCAGTTTTGGCCGTCGGCGTCTGCGGCGGTTACATCGCCGCGTCGGGCAAACTCGACACTCTCCTGAACGCCGAGCCAAAGGCGAACGCCACAACAACGGAACCGCTGACGCCGTGTCCCGAAGGCGGCTGCTGCGCCAACCCGGACCAGTCCGCAACGCTCGCGGCACTGAACTCGCACAACGCGAATGTGTCGGCGAAACTCCAGAAGGATGGGAAGAAACCCAACATCCTCGTGATCTTCGGTGACGACATCGGCATCACCAACCTCAGTTGCTACAGCGATGGCCTGATGGGGTACGAGACTCCCAACATCGACCGCATCGCGAAGGAAGGCGTGCGATTTCTGCACTACTACGGGGAGCAAAGTTGCACGGCGGGCCGCGCGGCGTTCCTCACCGGCCAACACGGTATCCGCACCGGGCTGACGAAGGTCGGATTCCCCGGCGCGCCGATGGGGATGAGCCAACTCGACCCCTCTATCGGCGGGCTGTTGAAGCAGCAGGGTTACGCCACTGGGCAGTTCGGCAAGAACCACGTCGGCGACCGCAACGAGACGCTCCCCACCGTCAACGGGTTCGACGAGTTCTTCGGCAACCTCTACCACCTCAACGCCGAAGAGGAGCCGGAGTTGCCCGACTACCCGAAAGACCCGGAGTACAAGAAGAAGTTCGGCCCGCGCGGGGTGCTGAAGTGCAAGGCCACCGACAAGGACGCCCCCACCGAGCAACCTCGCTTCGGCAAGATCGGCAAGCAGACCATCGAGGACAGCGGCCCGCTCACCAAGAAGCGCATGGAGACCATCGACGACGAGACCTCCGCAGCCGCCATCGACTACATGAAACGTCAACACGCCACCGGCAAGCCTTTCTTTGTCTGGTACAACAGCACGCGGATGCACCTGCGCACGCACGTCCGCCAAGCGCATCGCGGCAAGTACAAGCACGGCGACAGCGAGTACATCGACGGCATGATCGAACACGACGAGACGATTGGCACGCTCCTCAAAGCGCTGGACGACCTGAAGATCGCGGACAACACCATCGTCGTCTACACGTCCGACAACGGCCCGCACATGAACACTTGGCCCGACGGCGCGATGACTCACTTCCGCAGCGAGAAGAACACCAACTGGGAGGGCGCCTTCCGCGTGCCGTGTTTGGTCCGCTGGCCGGGCGTCATCAAGCCCGGCACGGCGACCAACGAATTGATGAGCCACAACGACTGGATTCCCACGCTCTGCGCTATCGCGGGCGAACCGGACATCATCGGCAAGCTCAAGAAGGGCTACACCGCCAATGGCAAGGAATACAAGGTCCACCTCGACGGGTACGACCAGTCGGAGTTCCTACGGAAGGTGGACGGCACTGTGGGGAAGAACTCCGGGGCCAAGAGCGCGCGCGACAAGTTCTTCTACACCGACGATGACGGCTTGCTCGTCGCCATGCGGCAGGGCGATTACAAGTACGTCTTCGCGGAGCAGCGTGCCAAAGGCACCATGCAAGTGTGGGCGGAACCGTTCACCAAACTCCGCTTGCAGAAAATCTACAACCTCTTCCAAGACCCCTACGAACGGGCCGACATCACGTCCAATACCTACTGGGATTGGCAACTCAACCATGTCGGGAGCATGTACGGGGTGATGGATGAGGTCTTCAAGTTCGCGTCGTCGTTCAAGGAGTTCCCGCCGCGCTCGTTCCCGCCGAGCTTCAATCCCACGAACATCTTGGAGGAGACGCTCGACGACATCCGGCGGAAGCGGGCCTTGGAGGCACCGAAACCAAAGTAATGCCATCGGAGTGGCATTGTGCCGACATTCGCGGGCCGGGAACTCTCGGCCCGTGCTTCGGTTCACACGACACCTTGAGAACGCGACTCGCTCTCACCATCCTCGTGCGATTGAGCGGCGAGGAGCGACGCAGCCTGACGGGATCAACCTGCGACTTATGTCAGCAGTGTTCGTCCACGAGATCGCGAAGCAGTTCCGTCGTCTTCGGGTAGGCGCCGAAATTCGTAGGGGCAGTGGATCGTCTGCATCGGGGTCCGGGTGGGATCGCCACATGAATTGTCCACCCTCCACAAACGGACTCGACCGGCAGCGCAGCCCCGACGCGGAACAGTTTACCCTGAAAGCACCGAGCATTTTCAGTTCCTTACAGAGAGCGACACCATGCGAAAACTACTGGCACTGGTGGCGGTCATTGTGGCCGGCACCCTCCTCGGCTGGCTGATGGCCTCGAATCGGCTACCTGACATTCTCGCTCAGGAGAAGAAAGCGGAACCGGCTCCCGCACCGCGCGACGGCACGCCACTCGTGCTGCCGCGACCCGACTTCCACTTTCCGGGGAACGTGGGGCGCACCTACCTCGATTCGGACAAGGCGCAGTTTCCGCAGCCCGTGCAAGCCCCGAAGGGCGCGCCGAACATCGTCCTCATCCTGCTCGACGACGCCGGTTTCGGTCAGTTCAGCACCTTCGGCGGCGGCGTCCCGTCGCCCACGATGGACAAGCTTGCGACCGAAGGGCTGCGGTACAATCGCTTCCACACCACGGCCCTGTGCAGCCCGACGCGGGCCGCGCTCATCACCGGGCGCAACCACCACTCCGCCGCATTCGCGGGCATCACCGAACTCGCCACCGGCTACGACGGCTACACCTGTGTCCTGCCGAAGAGTTGCGGCACCGTCGGCGAGGTACTGCGGCAGAACGGCTACGCGACCGCGTGGATCGGCAAGAACCATAACACCCCAACGTGGGAACTGAGCGCCGCCGGGCCGTTCGACCGCTGGGCCAACGGACTGGGGTTCGATTACTTCTACGGGTTCAACGCCGGCGACATGAACCACTGGAACCCGGTGCTGTTCGAGAACCGCAACCTCGTCCCCGCCACGACCGATCCTAACTATCACATGACCGAAGACCTCGCGGACAGGGCCATCGCTTGGGTGCAGAAGTCCAAGAGCATCGCCCCAGACAAGCCGTTCTTCCTCTACGTTGCTCCCGGTGCAACGCATGCGCCCCACCACGCCCCGAAGGAGTGGATCGACAAGTTCAAGGGGCAGTTCGATGGCGGCTGGGACAAGTACCGCGAGGACACGTTCGCTCGACAGAAGAAGCTCGGCGTCGTGCCACAAGACGCAAAACTCACGGCGCGATCCGAAGGGCTACCGGCGTGGGACTCGCTCAACGCCGACCAGAAGAAGCTGTACGCGCGGATGATGGAGGTGTTCGCGGGCTACGGGGCACACGTCGATCACCATATGGGTCGGGTCATTGATGCGGTGAAGCAACTGCCCGACGCCGACAACACCGTGTTCATCTACATCGCGGGCGACAACGGCTCCAGTGCCGAAGGGGGACTCGAAGGGTCGGTCAACGAGATGCTGTTCTTCAACGGGTTCCCGGAGAAGTGGCAGGACAACATCAAGGTGATCGACGAACTCGGCGGCCCCAAGCACTTCAACCACTTCCCATCCGCTTGGGCGCACGCGATGAACACGCCGTTCCAGTGGACCAAGCAGGTGGCCTCGCACTTCGGCGGCACGCGCAACCCGATGATCGTGTCGTGGCCGGCGCGGGTCAAGGACAAGGGTGGCATTCGCAGTCAGTTCACCCACGTCATCGACGTGGTGCCCACCCTCTACGAAGTGTGCGGCATCACCGCGCCGACGATGTTGAACGGCGTCCCGCAGAAGCCAATCGAGGGGACCAGCTTCGCCTACACCTTCGACGACGCGAAGGCCAAGAGCCGGCGAGCAACGCAATACTTCGAGTTGGGCGTCAACCGGGGCATCTACCACAACGGTTGGATGGCTTCGGCACTATCGTTCCCGCCGTGGCAGCCGGTCCGCGAGAAGTTCGACCCAGACAAGCAGAAGTGGGAGCTTTACAACATCGACGAGGACTTTACACAGGCCAACGACCTCGCGGCGAGGCACCCGGAGAAGCTCCGCGAACTGCAAGACCTGTGGTGGGTGGAGGCGGCCAAGTACAACGTGCTGCCGCTCGACTGGCGCGGTGCCAACCCTCGAATGAACGGCGAGTTGATGGGCCGTCCGAGCCTGATCGCGGGTCGCAAGTCGCTGACCTACTTCCCCGGTGCCATCGGTCTACCCGACGCCGCGTCGCCGCCGATGTTGAGTAAGTCATGGACAATCACCGCCGACATCGAGGTGCCCGACGACAAGACAAGCGGCATGATCGTCACGCACGGCGGTCTCGGTGGCGGGTACGGCCTGTACCTGCGCGACGGCAAGCCGACGTTTGTCTACAACTATTTGGCGCTTGAACGCCCCACGTTCACAGCTAAAGATGCGCTGCCGAAGGGCAAGGTGAAACTGGTCGTCGATTTCAAGTATGACGGCGGGGGGTTGGGCAAGGGTGGAACGGTCACGATGACCGCGAACGGTACAAAGGTCGCCGAGGGGAGGCTGGAAAAAACTATCCCCATCCAGTTCTCGATCACCGAGGGGATGGACATAGGTATGGATGTCGGCTCGGCGGTGGACTTCACCTACAAACTGCCGTTCAAGTTCACGGGCAAAATCGAGAAGGTTACCATCGACCTGAAGTAACTGTGACCTTTTGCAGGCCGGGTGATTCCCGGCCCGCGTGTTGGCCCACCTTTGGAGTCTCATACGATGCGTTCGCGCTTCCTCGTCCCGATCTTGTTGGTCTCGCTCGGCTGTACTCTCGGCTGGCTGGCCGCGTCTGGGCGGTTGAACTGCGGGTTTGCTCAGGAAAGCAAACCCGCAGTTCAACCGTCCCTGCCTCCGACTCTGCCCTACCCCGATCCGCCGTTTCGCGGGAAGATCGGTCGCACCACCGCCGACTCGAAATCGGACTTCCCGCAGCCGGTTCAGGCACCCAAAGGCGCGCCGAACGTGTTGCTCATCATGACCGACGACGTAGGCTTCGGTGCGTCGAGTACCTTCGGCGGTGCCATCCCCACGCCCACGTTCGACAAACTCGCGGCTCGCGGCTTGAAGTACAATCGCTTTCACACGACGGCACTGTGTTCGCCCACGCGCGCCGCGTTGATCTCCGGGCGCAATCACCACAACGCGCACACCGGCATGATTATGGAGCGGAGCCTCGGCTATCCCGGCTACGACTCGGTGATGCCGAAGAGTTGCGGCACAGTTGCCGAGGTGCTTCGTCAGAACGGGTACAACACCGCGTGGTTCGGCAAGAATCACAACGTACCCGGCTGGCAATCCAGTGCCGCCGGGCCGTTCGACCTATGGCCCACCGGCCTCGGCTTCGAGTACTTCTACGGCTTCATCGGCGGCGACGTGAACCAGTGGAACCCGACCGTGTTCGAGAACACGAGGCCCGTCGAGCCGAAGGAGGCCCTGACCGGGAAAGCCAAAGCGGATTACCACTTCGATTCCGACATGGCGGACCACGCGATCCAGTGGATTCAGGATCAACACGCACTGGCCCCGGACAAGCCCTTCTTTGCCTATTATGTGCCGGGAGCCACGCACGCCCCGCACCACGCCCCGAAGGAATGGATCGCGAAGTTCAAGGGCCAATTCGATCAGGGGTGGGACAAGGTTCGCAAGGAAACCTTCGCGCGTCAGAAGAAACTGGGCGTGGTCCCGCAGAATGCCGTGCTGACCCCGCGACCGGACAATCTGCCCGCGTGGGACTCGCTCCAACCAAAACAGAAGGAACTGTACGCGCGGATGATGGAAGTCTACGCCGCGTTTCTCGCGTACACGGACCACAACATCGACCGCGTGATTGAGGCGGTCGAGAAGACCGGCGAGTTGGACAACACACTCATCATCTACATCCAAGGCGACAACGGCGGCAGCGCCGAAGGCACGCTGCAAGGCACGGCCAACGAGTTGGCCATCGTCGGCAACGGAGCCACCGAGAGTTTCGACTACCTACATTCCATCAAGGACGAACTGGGCGGCACGATGCACTACAACCACTTCCCGGTGGCTTGGACGTGGGCGATGAACTCGCCGATGCAGTGGACCAAGCGGTACGCCTCACACTTCGGCGGCATTCGCAACGGAATGGTCATGAGTTGGCCGAATCGCATCAAAGACTTCGGCGGCTTGCGCGACCAGTTCCACCACGTCATCGACATCATGCCGACGATCTTTGAAGCTGCTGGGGTTCAAGCTCCGGCTTCCATCAACGGCGTCAAGCAGGCCCCGATTGACGGGACGAGCATGGTCTATACTTGGGACGACGCGAAGGCGAAGGGCCAGCGCACGACGCAATACTTTGAACTCTTCGGCAACCGAGGCATCTACCACGACGGCTGGTTCGCCGGCACTACGCCGCTGGTGTTCGCTTGGGAACCAGAACCCAAAGGCATCACGCCTTCGAGCTTCAAGTGGGAACTCTACAACATCGACGAGGACTTCACCCAGTCGAAGAACCTAGCGAAGGACATGCCGGAGAAGGTGAAGGAGATGGAGGAACTCTGGTGGGCGGAGGCGGGCCGAAATAACGTCCTGCCGATGAACTTCAGTCCGCAGGCCACAGTGGAGGCGATCTTCGAGAGGCCCAGCCTCACTCGCGGGCGGAAGTTGTTCGACTACCGGCAGGGCACCGTGCGCATCCCAGAGGGTACGGCCCCGGCCCTCAAGAACACGTCCTACACCATCACCGCGAACATCGATGTGCCTGCGAAGGGCGCGGAAGGTGTGATCGTGACCCAAGGCGGCCGATTCGCGGGCTGGGGGTTGGTCGTTCTCGATGGCAAACCAGTCTGGGTCTACAAGCGCACGCAGCAGAAGAAGGACGGCATTCGCATCGAAGGCGCGGACAAGCTCGCCCCCGGTAAACACACGCTGACGCTGGACTTCACCTACAACGGTAAGAAAGGCGAGGTCGGCAAAGGTGGAACCTATGTCCTCTCGGTGGACGGCAAGAAAGCCACCGAGGGTAAGATCGAGGCGACAGTTCCCTTCCTGTACTCGGTCGATGAAACGCTCGACGTTGGCGAGGATCGCGGCACGCCGATCCTTGAGGACTACGCCGACCGGATGCCCTTCAAGTTCAATGGCAAGATCGAGAAGGTCACCATCGAACTGAAGTGACATTGCGGACAACGTTTCACGGGCCGGGAGCAATCCCGGCCCGTTACTTCACGCACATCAGGAGACGGCACCATGCGAACGCGACTCGTTCTTCCCGTCGTGATTCTGCTGATCGCGGCAGTGGCCGTTGCACAAGACCCTCCCTTCAAGGGCGGGTTTCCCGCGCCCCAAGAAACGCAAAAGACCCGCGACGATGTGGACTATCAGCGGGCCGTGACCGCGTATCGCTTCTGGTATCCGACGGTTTCCGTAGAGGGCATCTTCCACGGCAACCGCGAGCAGGGCATCAACGACAACGAGGCCATGCCGATCCTTTCGGCGGGTCCGCGTCATGTCGGCTTCACGCTGAACTCAGACACACCCTACGGCGGCGGGGTCATCGACCTAAAGGACGGCCCGTATGTGATCGAGGTGCCGCCCGGTCCATTCATCGGCCTCGCCAACGATCACCATCAAGGGTGGATTCTAGACGTGGGTTTGCCCGGTCCCGACATGGGCAAGGGCGGGAAGCACCTCGTCCTGCCGCCGGGGTACAAGGGCGAGGTTCCGAAAGGCTACTTCGTCGGCAGATCGTCGTCGTACAAGGTTCTCGTTGCGTTGCGGGCGCTGCCCGTGAAGGGAGACGTGAAAGCGGCGCTGGACGCGCTGAAGACTGTGAAGATTTACCCGCTGTCCACGACCGCCGCGCCGAAGCTCGTGAAGATGGTGGACGTGACCGAGAAGAAGATGGACTGCACCTGCCTGCGGTGGGAGGACAACCTCGCGTACTGGGAGAAGCTGCACGCGGTCATCGACGCCGAACCGCTGAACGAAAAGTTCCTCCCGATGTACGGGCTGTTGTCGGCACTGGGCATCGAGAAGAGCAAACCGTTCGCCCCAGACGCCCGGATGAAGGGCATTTTGGAGAAAGCCGCGAAGGCCGGGCGGGACCAGATGCTGGTGTCCGCGTTCGACAGCGCTCGGACGGACAAGCTCGCGTGGAAGGACCGGAAGTGGGAGTGGCTCGGACTCGTGCCGCAGAGCGCCCAGTTCGAGACGAAGGCTGGCATTGACTTGGAGGCCCGCGACCGCTGGTTCGCGCAGGCGATTGTCACGTCACCCGCGATGTTCCGGCGGACGCAGGGTGCCGGCTCGCTTTACTGGCTCGGCCACCGCGACACGACTGGGGCGTTCGTGGACGGCGGCAAGACTTACAAGCTCACCGTGCCCCTCCCGGTCCCAGCCGGACTGTTCTGGTCGGTCACGATCTACGACGCCGCCACTCGGAGTGAAGTGAAAGCCGCGCAGGACAAGGCCGCGTTGCGCTCAATGTTCGAGTTGAAAGACACCGGGGATGCGAAATCAATCGACCTGTACTTCGGGCCGAAAGCCCCGGCGGGCAAGGAGGGGCAGTGGATTCAAACGGTTCCGGGCAAGGCGTGGTTCGCGTACTTCCGCATCTACGGCCCGAAGGAACCCGCGTTCGATGGCACTTGGAAGCCGGGCGACTTTGAAGAAGTGAAGTAATCCACCGACTGGTATCCGCATCAAAACACGGTGCGGATGCCGGCCTCGATTCCCCAGTCGCGGTTGAGCGAGCTTCGCGCGAACCCGACGCCCGGCTTGACGTAGAACACCGTCCCGCCCTTGAACACCTTTCCGAGTTCCGGCGCGACGTAGAACTCGGTGCGGTTGTTGTCGTTGTAGTCCGTCACCACTTGGAACTCCGGCTTGAAGTAGTACCCGGTCGGGTCTTGGTACTGGATGAACAGCCGGAGTTTCCCCGTATTGATGCTCGCGGCGTTCTGATTCCCGGCGACCGACAGATCGTGGAAGTAGACCGGGATCACCGACCAGCGTTCGGTCGGCCTCCAGACGAACCCCACGAGCGGAGCAAGACGATACTTCTGCGTACCGAGACTGACGGTGATGAGCCGGGCCGCGAGCGGGTTGAACAGGAGATTGTTCTCGGCGGTCGGGAAGTAGATGTCGGTTCCGAAGACCGGGATCACGTTGGGAAAGGGCCAGTCGCACCGTTCCTTGAACGCTTGCCACGTCGTCGGGAGCATGATGAACCGGGCGTACACGTCGCTCAGTCCGAACGCGCTGATGTTGCCGGCGGGGGCGGGTACGTCGGTGTAGGTGAACGGCACGTTAAACCCGAACGTGCCCCCGCCGCCGAGGATCGGCAGGGTGACGTTCGCCGTGGTGGTGTTGAAGCTCAGTCCGTTCTGGATGCGGTAATATTCGCTGTACAGAGTGAATCGTCGCTTCGCCTTCGAGGGGTCGGTCCCAGCATCTGGCCCGTCGCCACCTCCCTCTCTGCCCGCACCGCCTTCTGCCCCGGAAACGCCACCGGCGGGTGCCTGCCCCTGCGCTGCGATCACAAATAGGTCGTCGCGGTGTCCGCCGAACGGCATGGTCGTCATCTCGCTCGGTGCGACGGAGGTTGCGCTCTCCACAGAGGGAGCGGCCCGTGCGATCCAGAACGGCGTTCCCGCCTGCTGAAGCGTCGCGTAGGGCGTTGAGTCGTTCTGTGCGTTCGCGGTATTGCAGGACACCGCGACAAACAACGCGA
>JAKEEV010000058.1 GCA_022616395.1 Planctomycetia bacterium
CGGGTACGTGTGCTTGTCGTCTTGAGGATAACTCACAGCGCGCACCGCGAACTCCGCGTTCAGTCGCGTTTGCCGGTGCAGAAGCCGGCCGGTGCCGTCGATGCCGGGCAGGTACACAACGGGGCGAGGAGGGGTCATTGTTGATGAGTCACTTTCACGCGGTTATCGTCCGTGAGCGCGAGTTTGCCCGCACTCATGAGCGCGTTGATCGCCTCCGCGATGCGTTCGCGAATCTTCGGCCCAACGCGCTTGAAACTGAGCTTCTTCGACACCGCCGAAATCAAATCCTCCGCGGGCATCGACCCGAATTCAAGGAGCGCGGAAGTGACGCTTGCGTTCAGCACGTCGTCGGGAACTTTCTCGATGGACTCGAACTCCAGCTCCGCGGGCTTGCGCTGTTTCGCGACCGGTTGCGCGACCTCTGGTTCCTCCTGGCAAACAACCGGAGCCGCAGGCACCTTGCGTGCGGCTTCGTGTGCCGAGAGTACGCGCTGAATCTGTCCGGCTCGGTCGCGAACCCAGTCTGTTGACCACACACGCACCAGCCGCCAGCCGAGTCCTTCGAGAACGGCTTGCCGCAGTCGGTCGCGGTCGCGCGCCGTGGACGCGGAGTGATACGTTGCTCCATCACACTCGATACCGAGAAGATACTTGCCGCTTCCTTCCTCGGTAATCGCCAAGTCGATGAGGTAACCGCCGCAGCCGACCTGTCGGTGAACGCTCAGCCCGCGACGCGCCAGTTCATCGCCGACTTCTTGCTCGAATGGGCTATCCGCCCCGCGCTCGTTGGCTTCGGTGATCGCAGACGCGAGCGCGACCGGGCCACGTTCGGCATAATCGAGAAACGACTTCAGCAACTTCGCGCCTTCGGCATCGGTGCGCTGCAAGTCGATGTCGTTGGCGGTCATGCTGGCTATCACGACCATCGCGCGACGAGCGCGCGTGACCGCGACGTTCAATCGCCGCTCGCCACCTTGTCGATTCAGCGGACCAAACCGCATCATCACTTTCCCCGTTTCATCGGGACCGTAGCCAACACTCAGAAACATCACGTCTCGTTCGTCTCCCTGCACGTTCTCAAGATTCTTCGTGAAGAACGGATCTTCGCGATCCGCAGAGAAAAACTCCTCGCACTCCTTGTGTTGTCGACGGAGGATTTCGAGTTCATCGAGAATGCGATCCTGCTGACGCTGACTGAACGCGATTACTCCGAGGCTCGGTTCCGGTGTGGTACGAGCGTGTTCCATCACCAACTCAGCGACTCGCTTCGCTTCAATGGGGTTGATTCCATCCTTGAATCGTCCATCGGAGACGCGCACGAACTTCACCGCCGAGCCGATTGCTTCATCCGCGCTGGGGAACGTGACGAGCGAGCCATCGTAGAAGTGACGATTGGAGAACGCGATCAGTCCTTCGCGCCGGCTCCGGTAGTGCCAGCGCAGGCGCTTGCGGCATAAGCCAAGCGACAGACACACATCGAGCAGACTTTCAAAGCTCGCGGTTCCTCCATCATCGGTTGAAAGCTCATCTCCTTCTTCTCCGGTGCGCATGAAGAAGTCTGTCGGTGGGAGTTGCTTTGGGTCTCCTCCGACCACGAGCTGCTTCGCGCGGTAGATCGCGCACACCGCGTCATGCGGTCGAACTTGCGAAGCCTCATCGAAGATCACCAGATCGAAAGCAAGCTCTGGGTTATCGAGATACGTGCTGACCGCCAGCGGACTCATCATGAGGCACGGCTTGAGACGCGGAAGGAGCGTCGGCATCCTACCGAAAAGATGCCGGAGCGGAATGTGTCGGCGCTTCTTGTTCACTTCGCGAAGCAGAATGCCGAGTTCGGAAGCATCGGGCGCGTTCTCGCGCGTGCGTGGGCGTGTCGGGTTGCCAAGAAGTTGAGCGCGCACGCGCCCGGCGGCTGTACGAATCGCGAGCCTGTCGAGTTCCGTGAATCGCGCGACGAGCCGGTCGTGCGTGTCGGTGGCGAATGAGCCGAGAATCGGCACCTTCTGGTGAAGTGCATCGAGCCACAATCGGAAGAATCGCGCTCGGAAGGCATCCGACGCGCATTCGACTGGAAATTCCCCCGCGCGCACTTCATCCAGCACGCCGCTGACTCCCACAGATGAAGCGTCTCGCTCAACCTGAACGAATCGCACCCACTCGAAGAGCTTGTCGGCATCTGACGCGCGATCAGAGGCCCAGCGCGCGAGTTCCGCAAGCGGAAGACGGTTGAGCGTAACCTTCGTGGAGACTTCCGCGTCGGGATCGAACACATCGCGCGTGATGTGTTCCCACGCGGTCGCGAATGTTCCTCCGCGCGCGGTTTCGCTCTGCTGAATGGCAGCCTTCATGCGCTCGCGTGCTTCGCTCTGCGTGAATGCGAGCGCGAGACCTGGCGACATCGGTCTGTGCCACGAAGAGAGGAACCGCAACAACTCTTCGGCCAGCTTCGCGCTCTCAGCGCGTGTGGCTTCATCCTTCGGCTGACCAACTTCCAGTTGCCGAACTTGCTCCGCGATGACCGCGAGCCGAGCCGCTGATTCAAGACGCTCGCGTAACTGCCCGCCCGCGACATCCTTCCCTGAAGCAAGAAGCCCAACAAGTATTTCAAGCCCGGCCGCTTCGCGTTCGAGCGCGGCGACTTCCTGTGACAACCACGCGCGGAACTCGGCCGGCGTCTTTTCGCCGGAATCGGTCTGTGCTACAAAACCGATGCTGACCGATACGGGGAAGTGAAATGTCGCTCTCTCCAGTGACTCTGCTGCGTCACTCAGCAGCTTGCGATCTTGGCTCGCGAGCGCTTCGTGCTTCGCTCCCCAATTGGAAAGTGTCTCCACGGCTCGAAGTGCCATCAAGCTCATGAGCAAGTCTGGCTTGCCGTCCGCGTCCTTCACCAATTCCTTGCTGTAAGCCTCCGCAAGCTGGCGTGCAGCGTCAGCGTTCTGATGATAACTCGCGAGCATTGCGACATCGGTTCGCAACGCGGAACTACTCGGAGTTTCTCCCGCATACCAAGCAGAGACTTGCTTGCGGAGATTCCACCAACGCGGGAATAGTCTCGACCAGAACGAACGCCCCGCGCGCGCTGCGTCGCGTGCGACGGCGGAAGACTCTGGCGCGAACGCGACCGGAGAGAATCGCTTGATGAGTTCTGTTCGCGCGGCGTGCGTGGCTCGGTCGTGCTCTGCCAGCCGCCCGACGACGGTGTGCAGTTCCCCTCGCCGGTCAGCATCCCACCAACCGCGCGGCCCAGCGCCGGTGCGTGCGATCACACCAGTATCGCGGGCCAACTCGCGGAGTTGGCCCATTTTCGGGACACTCAGCAAACCCAGTGCTTGCGTCGAGGCGGTGGCCGCTCTTTCCAGATCAGCCGCAACTGATTCAAGATGCCGAAGTGTTTCCGCCACCTGCTTCAGCGCGACGACCCGGTTGCGGAG
>JAKEEV010000553.1 GCA_022616395.1 Planctomycetia bacterium
ACAGGGACGCCGGTCTTGTGCGTGTAAAGGAACACCTTGTTTCCGTTCAACGCCGTTGCCTGGAACCTGGCGGTGTCGCTGATCCGCATCCCGGTGTAGCGCATCGTCAGGATGAACAAGCGGTTATCGCCCGCATGGTCGAGAATCCGGGCCATGTCTTCGCGGTCGAAGGGCAAGGTGGGCGTGTCTTTCACGATCGGAGGCTTGAGATATTTCGCGGGCGATTCTTCGATCCAGCCATTTTCCATGGCGAAGCGGAAGAAGGCGCGAAGACGCTCCAGCTTCTTGCCGGCCGCCCGCGGGCCATCCTTCCAGGATGACCGGAACTCGCGAGCGGATTCTGTCGTGAACTCGTTCAGGTCGACGAGCCGGGTGCTTGCGAATTCCCGGATCTGCTTAGCGAGCGTGCGGTACTTCCGCATGGTGGCCTCGCTGAGGCTTCTGGCTTCGCATTCCTTGCAGAACTTCTCCGTCGCTTCCCGAACCGTGATCCGTTGCGGCGCGGCAGGCCGCTGGACGTGGCTGGTCTCGGAAACGGGACCCGTTTCCAGTTCCCGCTTCTTCTCCTCGCCCCGCTCCCAGGAGGTCAGCCTGAGGGAGTGGCGAACGTAGTTGCCGGCGTTGGTGGTTCCTTCCACCCAGACCGGGCACTTGCAGCGGCGGTAGTAGCGGTCTTTCTGTCCGCAGGAGCGGGTGTGGCGTCGGTAGAGTGTCAGCATTTTCTCGCCCTCCATGGGCGAGACTATCGTACACCTATCGTACGCGAAAACCTAATGAGTTGTAAGTGATTGATTCAGAATCAGAAAGGTTGGCGGTGAGGGTGGGATTCGAACCCACGGAACCCGCAAAGGTTCAACGGTTTTCGAGACCGCCCGATTCAACCACTCTCGCACCTCACCGGGCTTGAACTGCCTGAGTTCCACGGACTTGCGCCCACTGTCACTACGACGATTTTAGCATCTTGCGCCCCGCGGGGGCGATTGTCACTACTTTGTCACTCCTTGCGTTTTTTATCACTCTTTGCGTTCGCCAGCGCGCGGACGGCTCGCCTCTTTGCCTCGCGGCTGGTGTGAGCATAGCGCATGGTCACAGAGACTTCGGAATGGCCGAGCAACTCCTTGATGGTCACGAGATCCGTACCGTTTCGGT
>JAKEEV010000554.1 GCA_022616395.1 Planctomycetia bacterium
AAACTGTCGGCACCGGACACATAACCCTGGTGAATGGTGTCTTTCACTAACCACTCGCCACCAACCACTAACCACTCGTTATGCTCTGGTCTCGGAAACCTGCCCCTGTTCACGAACGTTCGCGTGCGGTCGGCATCGACCTGACCGCGAGTCGAGTGCTTGCGGTTGGCGTCAGTTCCGGCAAGGCGCGGACGGTGGCTCTCGACGAGCCGGGCGCGGAGTTGCTTCTGTATATCGCGGGTGATCGTCGGGCGCTCGCGATCGGCCGCGCGGGGTATGCGCTGTGTCGCAAACTACCCCACTTGGTTTGCTCGAACTTCCTTTCGGCGTTGGGTCAGGCTCGCGAGTGGCGAATCGGCCGGCACACGCTGACCGCGGAGAGCGCGCTTGCGCTTGTCTTCGAGAAACTTCGCAAACCTGTCGCGTTGGAATCGGAAGCGGTCGCGCTTTCGCTCCCCGCTTACCTTGGCCCAGCTCAAGTGACCCGCGTGGTCAATGCCGCGAATAGCTCGAAGTTCCCGCTCAAGGGTACTGCCGTGGGCGTGCTTGCACTCGTCGCCGATCGTGCTTCGACGCTGCTCAGTGGCAAACCGGCCGCGATGGTCACGGCAGACTCGGACTGGATAGTCCCTCTGCGACCAACCGCGGGCGGTCCCGGCGCGGTTGTGGTGCTCGATGTGGATGAGTTTGCGATTTCCGCCATCGCGGTTTCGGTTGAACGCGATCTCGTGCGGCTGGTTTCATCCGGCGTGTGGCCGCGCCTGGCATTGAAGGCGTGGAAGGACAAGTTGCTTGATGGTGTGGCCGACCGGTGCGTCCGACTCTGCCGACGCGATCCGCGCGATTCGGCCGATGCGGAGCAGGCACTCTTCGAGCAACTTGATGATGCACTCGACCGCACCCGCACAGGTCAGCGCGTCAGCCTCACGGTTCGCACGGCTCACTGGTTCCAGGATGTGATTCAACAGCCAGAGGATTTTGAATCACACTGCTCCACACTGGCACGAACCGCGGGCGAATCGGTGCGTGCGTTCATTGCGGAGGCCGGGTTGTTGACCCCTCCGCGCGCTGTGTGGCTGACACACTCCGCTGGGCGCTTGCCCGGTCTGGTTCAGGCGATTCATGCGAATACGTCCGAGAGCACCGCGGTGGAAGTGTTGCCCGCAAGCGCGGTCGCCAGCGCAACTGCCGCGCTTGTGACGCGCTGGCTGAGTGCCGAACTTCCCCGCACGCATTTGGACAGCGTGATCGCGCTTGCGAAACCCACCGCGGTGAGCGCTGCGGAACTGGGAAAGAAAGCGTCTCCGAGATCGTAACTCACATTGAGTGAGGCAGACATGAAGGTCCGCCATAAACCGCCGAGTCTGGTCAGCATGTGGATGTTGGATGTGTTCTGCTGCGCGCTGGGGTGCGTCACACTGCTGTTCCTTCTGAATAGCCGCATGGCAACCGACGAGGCGAAGGCCAACCGCACAGCGCTTCTTGATCTTCAGACAGCAGAGCGCAAACTCGCGGCCGCAATCTCCGCGCTTGATGCCACCAAACTGAAGCTGACGACCGAGGAAGCCGCTCACCAGAAACTCGCAATCGACCTGACACGCGAAGAAAAGTTGCGCCTGCAACTTACCGCCGAGATGGAGAAGCTCCGAACACAACTCGCCACGACCGAGAAGCAACGCGACGACACCGCCCGTCGGCTTGGCCTCGCGCAAGACGAAGCGAAGGCTGCTCAAGCTCTGCTCGACGCAACGCAACTGGCTTTGAATGCCGCCGAGAAGAAGATCGATACGACCGCGAAGGAACTCGCCACGGCCCGCACTCGGGTTGCCGACGCGGAAGACCTGCTTCGCAAGAAGCAGAAAGACATTGATGCGCTCATGAAGCAATCGACAGTCTCCGCGACTCAAATCGATGACCTTCAGCGGCTCCTGCGCATCAAGGACAAGGAACGATTGACCCTGGAAACGCGCCTGGCGGCCACAAAGAAGGAACTGACTGATGTGGAAGCTCGCCTGCGCGTCATGCAGAAGGAGTTAGACGCCAACATCGCCTCCGCGAAGGCCGCGGCCACGATCGCAGCCGACGAGTTGGCGAAAGCCAAGACCGGAGCATCGAAGATCGGAGACGAATTCCAGAAGAAGATCGATGAACTTCAGAAGAAGATCGACGCGGCGAACGTCACCATCATCGACCTGCAAGGAGACAAACAGAAGCTCGCCGACAAGCTGAACAAGATTCAAAAGGACACGGAAAACCTCTTCGCGGGGATCGCGATGACCGGCCGGCGCGTGGTCTTCGTTGTGGATATGTCCGGCAGCATGGCGAAACGCGATCTCCAGAACGCGGACGAAACGAAGTGGCCGGTTGTCGTGGAGACCGTTTGCAAAGTGATGCGCAGTATCCCGACGCTTGAGCAATATCAGGTGATCGTGTTCTCCAGTTCATCACGGTGGCTCTTCGGCAGCGGCGAGTGGCTGACGTTCGCCGGTGAGAAGTCGGTCGCCGAGGTCAAGGCGGCACTTTCCAGAATCAAGCCGCAAGACGACACGAACATGTATGCGGCGTTCGAGAAGGCGTTCTCGCTTCGCGGATCAAGCGGACTCGACACCATCTATCTGTTCTCGGATGGGTTACCCACAAGCGGGCCGGGGCTAACGCTTGCACAGGAGCGAGCCAACCCGCCTCTGAAGGAGAACGAGCGCGGGGAGATTCTGGGCAAGCACGTTCGAGACACGCTCGACCGCGTATGGAATCGGCGGGAGGTGGGGAAGAAGCGCGTGAAGATCAACGCGGTCGGCTTCTACTTTGAAAGTCCCGATGTGGGCGCATTTCTGTGGGCACTTGCCCGCGACAACGACGGCAGTTTCGTCGGGATGAGCAGGCCGTGACGTGGGTCCACTGAGTTTTTCAGAGCCGCGACCGTCAGGGAGCGGTCTTCGTGACGCTCCCTGACGGTCGCGGCCTCGTCCTCATCGAGCAAGCCCTCCGCCATCTCCAAGGAGCGAAACACGAAGCGCTCCCTGACGGTCGCGGCTCTGATTTATGTCCCCTCGCTATGGCCGGCGAAGCCGCTTTCGCGCAATGCCCGACGAGCTAACGCCGCGGTGCGCTCGCGCGAGTAACTCGTACCGGTCGCGGTCTCCAGTTTGCCCCAGTAGTCCAGAGCGCGCTGGAACATCGGCGGATTGTTCCGGCTGAGTCGCTCGCAGAGGCGTGCCAGCGTTTCCAACACCCACGGATCAGGCTTCCCGCGCGCATTGGCAATTTTCTCAATCTGCCGGAGCGGACGGTAACACAGCTCGATCAGTCCGACCGACTCGTAGAGTCGATAAAGTTCGCGAAGCAGCTCCGGGCTGTCGGGTCGCGCGCGGATCGCCCGATCAAGCACCGCGAACGCTTCCTCCACGCGGCCAGCAGTGCGCAAACTGCGAGCTGAAGTCGTTTCTGGTGTGTCAAACCAGAACCGCTTCAATCGGTCTCTCTGAGCACCAAGCCAGCCGCGAATTCCGCCTTCTTGCGGCGGGGGCGTGACATGGTGACTCTTCATCCACTGTTCGAGCTGTTGAGCCGCTGACTGAAGCGCCGCCAGGTCTGGCCCGGCGGATGGGTCGCGTGGGCCGGGCGTGTCGGTGAGTTCCGGGAAATCGGTCGCCGGTGATGGAAGCCCAGACGGGGAGGAGTTCGCGCGCCGGGATGGCACATCGGGCGGGTCCGGCCAACCCATCTGTGATTCTGTAACTTGCGGTTCGGAAACGGGTTCGTCGGCCGAGCGGATTTCGATCCGGACTACCAGAGGGCCGATCAGGAGTTCGTCGCCGTTCTCGATGCGGGTGAAATAAGCTACCGGCTTGCGGTTTCGCCCCAGTGGTTTTTTCGACAGCGCGTGAATGAACCACTCGCCGCCGTGAGTCGCCAGCAGGGCGCTTAATCGAGACAGTCGCGAGTCTGATAACTGCACGTGACAGACCGCCAGCCGGCCGAACAGCAGATCGTGATCGACCACCCGGCATTCTTCCATTCCGTCCGGGTTGCGGATGTAAGCGAAGCAGGTGGGAGGCGGGATGTCCTCGTCGGGCGTTGAGGCTGTTGGTTCGGCACGCGGAGAGAGAAAGGTGAACCGCTCGTCGCCGATCACCAAAAGATCGCCCTTCCGCGGAGTGACGCGTTCCATCGCGCGCAGCGGCCGACGGTTGAACGTCACTCCCTCATCGGATAGCCCCGTCAGGAGCCACCCGGTCGGATAGCGGACCGCGTGAGCAGCCAAATACGGGCCACCTTCCGCGATCTTGATGTTGGCGTGCTCGGCCGTTCCGATCAGTGTGCGCTGGGGAGAAAGGCCAATGGTTTCTCCCGTTCGCAGGTTCTGTAGGTGGTAGTCCATCCCAGAATCCGACCGGGCGAACGGAATGATTCGCGCCCAGGAAGACGGTGGCGCGATGAGAGTATTACTACCGTAGTATACTCCACCCGCTCAGACGGTCGCAAATCTCGCTCGCCGACGCCAGTCAAGTTTCCTGTTGGGGGAGTGGTGCGCGGCTCTCTTTGGGCGGTTCGTCCCTTTCCCGTCGCGTCGCAACTCTTCGTGGGTCAACGTGAAACGCGACAGGCGGAACACTCCCGACTATCTCCACAACAGAAAGATGAAAAGACCGAGAAAAACCGCCAGGATGAGAAGTACCAGCGGGCGTCTGAGGAGAGCCGCGACTCTCTCATAGATGGCAGGTTCTTCTCCCGGCGGTGGGCGGAGGTGACCGGGGATGAAGACACGTTCGAGGGCCGCGAGGACCGGATCAAGCGCGCGGTAAACCGGGCTGTGTGGTTCCGATTCGGAAGGAGTTGGCGGGCGCAGCGGAGTGGGCGCGGCCGGGCGGGCTGTGCGCGCGGGGGATGAGGTGGTTGGCTTGGTTTGGGGAATGAGTGCGCGGAACTCGTCGAGCAATTCGGAGGAAGTTCCGCGCTCGTAAGGGTTCTTCGCCATCATCTTTTGGAGCAACTGATTCAGTTCTTCGGGCACGTCCGGGTTGAGTTGCCGCACATCGGGAACCGGGGCGCGTTCGTGTGCCTTCATGAAGGCGATCGGGTCTCGTCCTTCGATCACGTAAGGCGGTTGACCGGTCAGCGCGTAGAAGAGCGAACCACCCAGAGCGTACAAGTCGGATGCAGTGATGACACGCGATCCCCACTGTTCGGGCGGGGCATACTCGCGTGTGCCGACGAAGATCCGTTTCCCGGTGCTCCCTTCAACCGGTGCGCTGTCCTCGGCGTGTTTCACGGCACCGAAGTCGAGCAGCTTGGCGGACGTTGCAAGGGGGGCAGCTCCAAACTCGGGAGACCTGCCGAGGATCATCACGTTGGCTGGTTTCAGGTCGCGGTGAATGAAGCCGTGTTTATGGATCACGGCCAGACCGCCGAGCAAGTCCACCGCCCACTTCGCGACAAACGGCCAGAAGACCGGGCCGGATTCTCGCACCAGTCGGTTCAGATCGATCCCTTCGACCACTTCCATCGCGATGAGGTATTCGTCGGTGGGCTTGCCGGCGGCATCGCGAACGCGCTCATAGAGGTAGAACCGGGCCACGGCCGGGTGCTGAATCTTCATCATCGCTCGAGCTTCTTGCTCGAACCGCTGGCGACCGCTTTCGGTATCCTGGATGAGAGTTTTGACCGCGACGAATCGCGGCGGGTTGAGCTGTCGGCTGCGATAAACCTCACCCTGCCCGCCTTGACCCAGTTTTTCCAGAAGCAAAAACTGATTGCGGGCCAGTTGCCGGGCCAGATTCCCCTCGCCGCCGGCAAACCAGTATTCAATCACATCCCGCTGGTATTCGGTTAAGCCCGGAGGTGGTTTGGGAGTGTCCGCGATCTTGCGGTCCCACCAGTCCGGCGGCTGGGCGGTGAGGACGTTGAGAATTTGGGAGAGTTCCCCCTCGCCTGTCTCAACGGCCTTCTCCCAGCGGGCGCGTGAAACCACCCGGCACCCAATCAGTACGCTGGCGAGATCCGAGAGCGTTGGCATTAGGTATTCGCGACTGTCGGGAGAACCACAGTGTGTCGCCAACGGAGCGACTCGCCTTATTTTGGCATACTGTTGCCGAATGCCAAGCTAACTCGCGCAACGAGACTTCGCGGCCAGTCCTGGTTCGAGCCGCTAGAATGTCGATCTTCGCATTTTCCAATCTATTGAAGGTGACAGATGGGCATTCAGCACAAGCCGAAGAGTCAGCGCACGCGTGCCAAGCGCCGACGAAAGACTCGCAAGCACAAGCTCCGCAGCACGAAGAAGTATCGCGGGGGAGTGCGGTGAGAGTAGGCAACTCGCTCCGCGAGTCGCGTCACGAGCGAAAGCGAGTGACTTCTTCTTCGCGGAGCGAGTCGCCTACTTTTCGTCCCTTTTGAACTTGTCCTTTGCACCAGCGGCTTCATAGATGGCCGCAGTGCGGTCGAACGCCTTGTCCTTCGCTTTTTCGCCGACGAGCGTAAGCCTGATGTCCGGCGCGAGCAGTCCCAATGCTTCCGGGATGTCTAGAACACGCATCACGTTGAGGAAGTGCGGCCCGTCGCGGTGCGATGTGGGCGGATCAACGAGGACAATTTCGACGACCGCCGGTTCGAGCAACATCGCGTAAACGCCGATGATTCCTGCTTGCCCATGACCGACCAGCCGGAACTCCTTCTTGTTGAGCGTGAGCCTCGTCGTTGATGCCAACACATCGCGAACTCGTCCTGAATCAACAGTCTGGCCGAGTAACACGAGAGACCGCTCCACTGTGTTCGGCGGATTCTTCTGAGTCCAGCGATTCGAACCCCAACCTCGCGTCATGAGTAACTCGTGCCGAATTGCCTTTGGATAACGCTTGTTCATCTCCTCCATGACATCTTTGATCGTGTCAGTGGGATTCATTACGACCAGATTGCCGAACCCGTCGGTCTCCCACCGCTTTTCTCTGGAGGGTCCAAGGTACGCTGCGATTTTCACTCCCGGTTCGACCTCGGCTGCGTAGTGATCTGCGTAGGTCGTTTGTGCCTTCCAATCGGGCGCCTTCGGAATAGTGCTGAGTGTTCGGAACACCTTCTCCTTCAGTTGCTTGATTAGCCCCGCTTTCCACTCCTTGAAGTTCTTCGCGTCGGGTAACTTCACACTCGCGACGGGTACGAAAGACTCGTCCGCCTTCGAGTTGATCGCGTCCTTCGGGATGTCCTTGTCTTCGACGAAGACGCGAAGCTCTTTCCCCTCAATCTTGGGGAAGTCCGCGTCCTTGATCTTGCTGTTGTCCCCCTTCAGATGAGTGTGAAAGAAGGAGAAGATCGCAAGTCGCAGGTCCGGGCGGTAGTCGTGGCCGCCCTTCGACACGAATTCATCCACGTTGTCCTTCGCGCCGAGCATCTCGTAGCACTTCCTCAGCCGGGCGATGATTCGCTTGTTGCCGCTCATGGGGAAAATCTTGTCGTTGTCGCTGTTGGCGAAAAGCAGCGGCTTGGGAGCGAAAAGAGCCAGTGCTGTTGTCCATTCCCACTGGTAGACGTTGTGGAAGAACATGCAGTCGCAGTGGCCGTTGATAACCTGATCGGTGACGTAGCATTCCAGATCGCTGACGCCCGACACCGGCACCGCGACCTTCACCCGATCATCCGCTGCGATCACCCAGTTGGTTGTTGCTCCGCCGCCGGAGATGCCCGTAACACCGATCTTCTCCGCGTCCACATACGGAAGCGAGCAGAGGTAATCGATTCCGCGCACTCCGTTCCAGGATTCGACGCCGGCGGGCGTATATCCGCGGCTCCACCACCAGAATCGTCCTTCGCGATACGTTCCGTGGTGAATCCCCGCGATCTCGCCAAGCTGAAGCGTATCGACGACCAGACACACATAGCCGTTGGAGGCGAACCACAGTCCGTGATCCTGAAACGCGGTCTTGTTGCCGTCTCGCCCGCGACCGCTGTGCCCGCACACATAGAGAATGCCCGGCAGCTTCGCGTCCTTGGCGATTGTCTTCGGTTTGTAGAGATTGGCCGTAACGTACAGTCCTGGCTTGCTCTGGTAGTGCAGCAGGGTGAGCGCACTATGAACCGCTGACGGTGTAGGGTTTTGTGTCTACACCGAGAGCATCAGGAGGATACCCGATGCCCCTCGCGCTGACCACGGTGTT
>JAKEEV010000555.1 GCA_022616395.1 Planctomycetia bacterium
AAACCAGAGATCACGTAAACGGTGCCGCCCTGAGCGTTCTGCACCGCGGCGAGCTTCGAGTAGACGCCCATGCGTGTCGTTAAGAGCGCATCGGCTCCGTTAGGAAACCGGCCCATCTTTTCGATGTTGAAATACTAAACAAAATTGGTACCATTGGCCACGTGTAGTTCCTCACCGGTTTTCTGGAGGGAAAGCCATGAAGCCAGTCGCGTATTCTTATCTCCGATTTTCGTCTCCGCAGCAAGCTACGGGGGACAGTATCCGCTGGCAGGTGGAAGCGACCGCGGCTTGGTGCCAACGGAACGCTGTTCAACTCGACGAATCGATCAAGCTCCGCGACGAAGGCGTTTCGGCGTTCAAGGGGGCACATCGCAAGAACCCCGACGTTCACGCGCTGGCCGGATTCCTGAACGCGGTGAAGGCAGGCCGCGTTCCCGCCGGTTCGTTTCTCATCGTGGAATCCCTGGATCGTCTCACTCGCGAAGAGTTGGGCGAAGCGGTTGAACTCGTGCTGTCACTCGTGAACCGTGGAGTAAAGATCGTTCAACTTCAGCCCCTCGAATCGGTGTTGCAAAAGCCGGTTGACATTACCGCACTCGTGCTGGCTGTTGTGGAACTCTCGCGAGGCCACTCCGAGAGCAAGATGAAGTCCGAACGTGTTAGCGCGGCGTGGGCTCGGAAACAGAAAGAAGCCGCGAAACGGATCGTCACGCGTCGGTTACCGGGCTGGATTGATTACATCGACGGGAAGCTTGTGCTGAACGCGGCGAAAGCCAAGACGGTGCGACGACTCTTCAAAATGTCCAGCGAGGGTATGGGCGTCTTCGCCATCTCGAAGCAACTGAATGCCGAGAAGGTGCCGGTGATCGGGCGAGCCTTCTTCAAGGGTCGGCGGATGGAGTGGTGCCAAACGTCCATCTACGCCATCCTCAAGAGTCGGGCCGCGATCGGGGATTACGTGCCGTACAAGTGCCGTGGCGAAGGGCGAAAGCCGCAGGGCGACCCAGTGCCTGGATATTTCCCGCCTGTCGTCGATGAGGCGACATTCTACGCCGTCCAGAAGGGTTTTGAAACACGCGCGAAGGTTCGTGGGAAGCGTGGGAAGCACGTCAACTTGTTCGCGGGGCTGTTAGTCGATGCCCGCAATGGGGGATCGCTGACGTATCGGCACCCGAAGAAGAAACTGTCCCAGATCGTACCGGTGGACTCGAACAACGGCCGAGCAGGGATATGGGTGAGCTTTCCCGCCGTAACGTTTGAAGACTGTATTCTGTCGCGGTTGGCGGAGGTGAAAGCCGCCGACATCGAGGACACCGGTAATGCGGGGCGGAAGGTGGAGATCGCGGCCGGGAAGCTCGCAGAGACGGAGGGACTGATCCGGCTGTGGGAAGCCAAAATGGACGATCCGAACATCGTGGACACGGTTGCGACGAAGCTCGGCCAGTTGAACGCACTCAAGCGCGAGCGAGCCGAAGAACTGGCCGCAGCGCAGCGCGAGGCCGCGTCGCCCGTTTCCGAAGCCTGGGGCGAGTTCCGCACGCTGGCGGACATGCTCAGGGCGGACCCGTCCGACGAACTGCGATTGAAGGTTCGCAGTGCAATCCGGCGCGCGGTGGAATCAATCACCTGCCTGTTCGTCGGGATGGGGATGACGCGGCTGTGCGCGGTCCGCGTGCAGTTCGCGACTGGCGCGCACCGCGACTATATCATCACGGTTCGACAGCGGTACAACGGGCAGGAGCCGAATCCGCCGCACGTTGCGTCTGCGGCTTGGACCGATGATCCAGATGAACTCGACCTGCGCAACTCCCGCGATGCCAAGGCAGTTGAGAAGTACCTCGCCAAGGTGGACGTGAACGCACTGACAGACGTGATCGCGCCGGTAACCGACAAGTCCATTGGTGGACGCAAGTGGCGGAAGTAGAGCGGCGGAAAGAGCTTCGAGGGCTGGGAGAGGGTCTTTATCGAGTGCTCTTCACAACGTGTCGGTCAGCTCCACGTCGTCATCAAGTCGCTGGACGCACAAGTCTCTTCATTCAAGTCAATAAGTCCAGTCAGCCGCTCGGAAGTTCTACGAGTTCGAGGAATGCTTCGGCTATCAACCGGGAACCTGCTCCTTGCGGGAAGCCATTGGGTTGACATAGAGGACCATCTGAACGAAATTATACATAGCGAGCGCCGTTGCAACAGCGCGGACCGTACCACCTGAGGAGCGGGTGCCCTCAAATGCCCTGAATGCGGCTGGGGTCGCTCGGGTTTTACAATCGGGGAAACATCATGGTTGTGAGGACATCCATCGATCCGAACCTCATCGTGGCTCCCGCCTCAGCTGTTCCGAACCTGACGCTTCACGGCAGGGTGAGCGCACTATGAACCGCTGACGGTGTAGGGTTTTGTGTCTACACCGAGAGCATCAGGAGGATACCCGATGCCCCTCGCGCTGACCACGGTGTT
>JAKEEV010000556.1 GCA_022616395.1 Planctomycetia bacterium
GCCATCATCGCGGTGTTCAATGTGGAGTGTGAAGGGAAAGACCGGTCGGTTGTGATTAACGTCTCCGATACATTCGTCTCCGGGTTGCCCGATTTGCCCATTAACCGGGCCGCCGGGACGCCCGGAGCCAGCCTCGATAGCTCGCGATCTTATCTGTCCGAAGTGAAGGCATTCCCAACCAACATCGAAGTGCGCTCGCTGCTCACCTTCCGAGCCGGTGGCGGATTCGGTCCTCCGGGACCGGGCGCTGGAGGTGGCGGAGGCGCGAAGAGCGTGACGGCTCTCGTTCACCACAGTCTCGCCATTCTGCCGGAAACGCCGATGCAAGGCCGGCTGTTCGATCCGCGCGTCGGTTACTTCACCGAGGAATATGTAGACTACGCCCACCCCAAACAGTGGGCCGTTCCGCGCCAGTTCATCACCCGCTTCCGACTGGAAAAGAAAGACCCGAAGGCCGCGGTGAGCGAAGTCGTCAAGCCGATCACGTTCTATCTGAGTAAGGAGATTCCCGAAAAGTGGCGGCCGTACTTGAAGAAGGGTGTTGAAGACTGGGCTCCGGTATTCGAGAAGGCCGGGTTCAAGAACGCGATTGTGTGTAAGGACGCGCCGACGCGAGCCGAAGACCCGAACTGGGATCCAGAAGACGCGCGGCACTCGGTCATTCGCTGGGTCGCGGAACCCGTGCAGAACGCGATGGGCCCACACGTCCACGATCCGCGAAGCGGCGAGATCATCTCCGCGCACATCATCTTCTGGCACGACATCGTGAAGACTGCGCAAATCTGGTACTTCCTCCAGTGCGGGGCGGTCGATCCGAAGGTTCGCAAGTTCCCACTACCGGACGATGTCACCGGAGCGATGATGCGCTACATTTGCGCTCACGAAGTCGGGCACACGCTTGGCCTGAGGCACAACCACCGCGCAAGCACAGCGTTCTCCGTCAGCCAGCTCCGCGACCCGAAGTTCTGCGCGGAGTTCGGCAGCGTTGCTTCGATCATGTCTTACGGCCGCTGTAACTACGTGGCGCAACCCGAAGACAAGGTGAACCCCAAACACCTGCTGCCGAAGATCGGGCCATACGACAACTTCGCCATCGAGTGGGGCTACAAGCCGATCCCCACCGCGAAGACGCCCGACGAGGAACGCAAGGCGCTCGACACATGGGCCTCGAAGCAACTGGAGAACCCATTCCTGCGCTTCGGAGGCGAGGATGGACCGTCGCGTGTGGACCCCACGGTGCTCACCGAGAATATCGGCAACGATCCAATTCAGGTGACGACTTGCGGGCTGAAGAACCTCGACCGCGTGCTCGACTTCTTGCTCGCGGCCACCACCGAGAAAGGTGAAGACTACACGCTTCTGGCGGAGGTGTACTCGGAGTTGCTCGGCCAGAGGAGCCTGTGGTTCGGGGCAGTCGCCAAACAGGTCGGCGGGGTGGTGGAATACCGCACGCTCGGCGGTCGCGGAGGAGAAGCGTTCGTTCGAGTGCCCAAGGAAAAACAAAAGGAAGCGGTGAAGTTTTTGCTCGACAATGCCTTCACCACACCGACGAAGTTGCTCAATCCCGGTCTGGTGAACCAGTTCAAGTACACCGGCGCCTCGAGCGACATCGCCCGGCAACAGCGATTCCTGCTCAACAATCTCCTGGGTTCAAACACCCTCGGCCGACTTGCCGACGCGGAATTGCTCGACCCGGACAAGGCGTACACGGCGGTGGAACTGGTGAATGATCTCCAGAGCGGGCTGTTCTCCGAACTGAAGTCGGATGCGCCGAAGATTGATCCGCTTCGCCGGCAACTTCAGCGCGCCTACATCGACATCCTCAAGGCGGAGTTCACACCGTCCGCCGCTGGCACGCCGCCCATTAGCCTCTTTCGCACGCCGACCGAACTTCGTGCCATCGCCCGGCAGTCGCTCGGCAAGTTGGCGGATCAACTGACCGCGGCCAAGGCGAAGGCGAAAGATCCCATCACCGTCGCCCACATCGATGACCTGCAGAGCGAGATCAAGGCGATTCTCGCAACCGACAAGAAGTGAGACGGGATTGTGCTGATGCCTTTTGTAGCCGGCCTCTGTGAGGCCGGGGCGACACCAAAAGGGAAACCCCCGGCCTCACAGAGGCCGGCTACAAAAGAAAGCGAATCACGCAATTCGATACGAGTGACGAAAAAACACCGGCCGGGCTTTCGCCTGGCCGGTCTGACAGTCGTCGACTCGCTCCGCGAGTCGACTCCTCTTACCCTCGCACCGCGATCCGCTTCGGCTTGACCGCTTCGGTCTTCGGCAGCCGGACGGTCAGCACACCGTCTTTGAGTTCCGCGGTGATCTTGTCCGCGGCCACCGTTTCAGCCACCGCGAACGTTCGGTGATAATCCACGGGCGACTCATCACGGCCAGCCGGTCGGCGGCCGTGAATCGTCATCTCGCCTTGCTCGAACCGAATGTCCACATCTTCCGGCTTCACGCCGGGCACATCGGCCAACACCAGAAACTCTTGCTCGGTTTCCAAAACATCAACGCGCGGGGTCACGGTCGCAGCTCGAGCTTGCGCGACAGGTGGAGCCGGCGCGGCATTAGGAACCAGTTCCGACATGGGTAGAAACCTCCAGTATGTATGTTGAACTTAGACGACTTTGTTTTGGCTTAGACGCCCTTCACGTGAATCTTGCGCGGCTTGGCGGCCTCGTGCTTGGGGAGCGTCAGCCACAATACGCCAGTTTCGTACTTGGCCTCGACCTTGTCCGCGTCCACCAGAGAAGGCAACGCGATCACGCGCACGAACTTGCCGAATGGCCGCTCTTGCCGCAGCCAGGAAGCCCCTTCGATCTTCGGAGCCGCTCGCTCGCCCTGAACGGTCAGTTGATTACCACCGGTAACCGTGACTTCGAGCTTCGCAAGGTCGATACCGGGCAGATCCGACTCGGCATACACGTTCTGCTCATCTTCCCACACATTCAGTTCCGGTCCCGCTGTGACACCGGTCATCCGGCCCATCCAGCGGGCGAAATCATCTTGTGCCTGGTTCAACTCGTGCCACAGTGCCGACAGTGGATGGCGTCGATTCTGCGTCATTTGAAATCTCCTCAGGATGTGTTCGTGGGCCGCGCCCAACCGCAGGGTTAGAGAGCGGCTGCCCGAAAAGGATTCACGCTTTCCTGTCGCCCGCGGAAAAAGATTCAATCCGCGTGCCAATCGCGGCCTCACCCGGAACAGGACGTGATGAAGTGACGGAATCGCAAAGAAAAGCAAGGAGTTGCGACGACGCGAAGTGAAATGGGAGGAATAAGAAGCGGACAATCTGGCTGCCAGAGTGACAGTGCTGGTCAAAGTGGCCCGCCTTGGCAAGGCGGTTTTTCATAGTAGTCATCACGCTCCGCGTGATGTCGCCGCGAAGCGGTGTGATTCTTCGCATCGCAAAAAGCGCCGCTCTACGAGCGGCCATCACGCGGAGCGTGATGGCTACTATGAAAACCGCCTCGGCTCGCGGCACCTACTCTGGCACATCTCCCGGCGGTTTATCGGAATCTGGAAGCGTCATGGGTGGCTTTGGCGCGGGTGGACCGCCAGTTCCTCCGCGAACGCGCTGGATCGTGGCCGATGGCTTCTCCAGATCGACGATCACTTCCTGGTCCCAGATGAACTCGCCGACATTCGCGGCCTTGTCCACCGCTCGCGCGCGAATCCAGAACTTCCAGAGGTTCTCGTCCGGCACTTCCCACGAATACCGGCCAGTGTAA
Organism: Planctomycetia bacterium; assembly: GCA_022616395.1. Classification (GTDB taxonomy): domain Bacteria; phylum Planctomycetota; class Planctomycetia; order Gemmatales; family Gemmataceae; genus Gemmata. The sequence goes on from JAKEEV010000556.1 coordinate 3,738, forward strand.
GTTCCGGGGTTGTTGTCCAGCCGGTACTTGATCTCGTTCCACTTCGTCGCGGACTTGTCGAGCGACCACTCCAGATTCACGGGTTGCGGCATCAGATTCGGATCGACCGCTTCCCAGTTAATCTCAACCAGTGGTCCGCGCACTCCGCCGGGTTTGACTTGCACGCCCATTATCTTCACGCGCGGTTTGGTCGTATCCACCACGACCAGCACCATCGGCTGATCGTCCTTCTTCGGGTCATCCGACTTCTTGCCGGCCCCGCTTTCGGGAATCACATAGAAGCCGTAGATGCCTTCGCGTTCGGCCTTGTAGGGCAATGACAGCGCGGTGTCCTTGTCGCCAGCCATCAACTTGACCGGATGCCGCTTCACCAACTCCCAGTTCCCCTGCTCCTTGAGCACGAACAGGTGAGCGGCCTGAACACCAGAACGACCCATCCGCTCGACGGTGTAATCGACCTGGAAGTCGAGGGTGTTGACATAGTCGAAGCGTGGTTGAGGGAGGGAGTTTCCGCCTCCAGGCCACGCCATTCCCCCCCCGGTTTTCGGCAAGCCCACCGGCACTCCTGCCTCAGGTGGAACGCGAACAACCGGCGAATACCCCTCGTTCCCCGCGCGATCGCGGCTCCGCACGCGCACTTCCAACACCTGACCCGGTTGCAGGAGCCAGGCGTAATTATCCGCGGGCTTGAACGTTCGGTCCTTCGGAGTGATGGTGGTCCACTGTGCGTGGTGAGGCCACTTGCACTGGAGCTTGATCTCTCGCGAATCGAGGTTGTCGTCGGTGAGCTGCCACTCGACGCCGTTGCCAATCGGAGCCAGCCTCACTCGCGGAGGGATCGTGTCGATCACAACGCGCTTTTCGGGGACGAGTTGTTCGGTCTTCGGACTGACCGAGCCATCGGAGTAAACGAACTGCACCGCGAACTCATAGTCGCCATCGCGCTGGGATTCAAAGAGAAAGCCTTTTTTCCCCTCCCCGAGATCCTGCAAACCCGACAGAGGCAGCTTCTGTCCCTTCTGGAACGGCCCACGGCTCGCGGAGTAGTAGAGCTGGAGGTGAGTCGGTTTGGTTTCCAGTTTGGTGATGTTATCGAGGATTAGAGGAAACGCGAACGTGCGATGCGGCCAGTAATGGGGAGGAAGTTCGCCGACTGCCTCCTGAGGCTTCGCGGTCGGCAGAAACGCGACAGCGGCGGCCAGACCGACGCCGAAAAGCACAAGTGAGCGTCGCATGGCCGAACCTCCTGAAAACGCGATCCGTTGGGACGGAGCGCACCATTTTCAAGGAATCGACCCTGGGGAATGTGGGGCTTGAGAGAATGAGGATGGAAGGGGACAGACAGGCGAAAAGATTCTCGTTTTTCGCGGAATTTCCAGCGTTTCCGGACCACTACCGTCATTGCGATTCGGTCGCTCCGCGCGGTACAACACCCCCACGTTCACCAACTGGAAGAGGAGGGCTTTCAATGCTCTGCCCACATTGCTACGGGAAGCATGTCGTCCTGATGAACGGCTCGCGGATGCCCTGCCCCGAGTGTGCCGGCGTGGGTGAATTGCACTGTTGCGATGGTTTACGAGAACAGGGCGACTGTTCGTGGAACCGAAGCGAGACACCATCCACCCTCGCGAAGGAAGACCGCACACCCCAAACTCCCTCTCCGCGCTAAGCACTCGTCTTGCCCTCTCCCGCACTCCCACTACAATGCTCTATCCTTTGCAAATCGCGTAGTTACGGGAGTGGGGTGTCATGGCACACAAGAAAGGCCAAGGCTCGGTCAAGAACGGTCGAGATTCGCAGCCGAAGCGGCGAGGACTCAAAGCCTACGGCGGGCAGTCCGTGACCACCGGAAGCATCATCGTGACCCAGTGCGGGACGAAGTTCTCACCCGGTCGGTTCGTGCGCCTGGCGAAGAATTGCAGTATCTTCGCGCTCGTCGATGGCACGGTGTACTTCGATCAGGGCGGCAAGCGCATCAACGTGAAGCCCTTCGACGCCACCGCAACCGCGGTTGGTTGAAGGTGATCGCAAACTCACCGTGTCCGCGCGAATCGATTCGCGCGGACACGGTTTTTTCGTCTTTCCCCGCGCTCAAGGAGTCAGCTTGGGAGTCAAATCTGTCCCGAGCAGTCCGGGGTAATCGGGAGCATATCGAGGAGCGCGGAAGAGCGGATTTCCCAACGTGAACGCGGGCACTTCGAGTTTGGGTAGTGGCGGCGCTCCAAATGGGAGTTTGGGGAGTTCAAGCCCCGGCGGAAGTGGAATGTCAAACGGAAGTGCCATCTCGTTGGGGACGGTGTATTTCCAAACCACTTCACCTTCGGGTGTGACTTCAAGAACCGTTCCGGTCACGCCCAGACAAACAAGAGTATTCCCATTGGGCAGCCGCTGAGCGCTGGAGAAGGCGGGGGAGGAGAAGTCCGGCTTCTTTCCCCCGTTGTAAGTCCACGTCGGCTTGTCCGGTCCGAAGACGGATTTCGCCTTGCGTGTGTAGCGTCCTTTTGAATCCACCGGAAGAACGATCTCGTCCACCGAGGAGAACATCTCCCCTCGCCCACTGCCGTTATTGAACACCAGCAAGTTTCCTTCTCCCGGCAACCCGCGTTCGATCCAGTGAGCGTGGTGCGGATAAACAAGCCACTGGTCCGCGTTCGTTCCACAACGGTACGCGCGGGGATTCCCCCAACGGTAGAGGAGAGCGCCTCCTTTTCCGTGCCGACCGCCCGGACTGGCCGCTTCGGTTTTCGTAGTCGAGTGGTCGATGATCCAGACCTCGCTGAAGCCCAGACCAGTCAGCGCGATCTGATCGAGTTCGGGGTGGTAAGCCACGGAGTTGATGTGTGTCCAGTCCGCATTGCCCGGCGCGCCTGAGGTGTTTCCCGTGGGAGCGCTCACGTATCCCAGACCCTGGAGTTTGGTGAGATCGGCTCCTTGAAAGAGAGCGCTGTCGGTTCCCGCGCCGTGGTTGATGTCGATCAACTCCGGGTGTTCGGAGACCGACCCGTAGTTGGGCTTGGTCCGATCGGTGTCTTGCACCAGATGATCCCAAACACGCCACTCCCAAACCACCTCACCGGTTGTCCGGCCCGTGGGTTTGATTTCGACAACGCAATCGGACAGGAAGTAGTCGCCGGTGAATGTGTTTGGTCTGCGCCCAGCCGCGATGGCTTCCGATGCGGGAATCCGTTCGCACACGACGAGCAGCACATTTCCATTGGGCAGTTTCAGGACATCGTGGTGAGGAAGCCGGCGATCATCGCCATACTGGAAATCCCAAACCAACTCGCCTTCCCAGGTGAACTCCTGCACTCGCCCTCCTCCGCCCGAGTGATGAAATCGACGTTCGTGACCAGCGGGCACACACGCACGCAACAGGTTGCCGTTTTCCAGAAGAGTGGCCCCCCAGCGCGGGGGGATAGTTGCTCTTCCAGGTTCGGACGACGCGCGCCTCCATGTCCAGCAGAGTCGTGGTGGTGGAAGTGATCGGCGCGATGAGTGTGTACCCACGAAACGCTTTCGAGTCGTTAATCAACAGTCCGGTCGGGAGCAGTCCGCTCAGACCCGGAACACTCGAAGGTTGACTTTCTTCCACCGGCAGCGGACTGGCTGGCTGAGCGGTCGCGACCGGCGTGGGAGGCTCGTTTGCAGAACGGGAACAACCAAATGCAATCAAGATAAGGCCGACGACTGCCGCCCTTCCCACCCTACGAGTACAATGCGCTCCACAGTGAATCAGTTCCATCATGTTGCCCTCGAGACAATGAAGACAGGAGAGAAGAAACGGATCACGAGATCGCGACACGTTGGATGCGCGTATCAAGAGAGTTCTTGGCGTCGCGAATGAACGGAGTGGAGTAGACCGAAGGGAGGTGATGGACCGCCAACCAGAAAATTATGATTACTTATCCCCTCATTCCCTTTCTTCTCACCTGCGTTGCGGGATGGCTGTTTGAGCTGGGATGGGTGAGGTTTTTGGAGGTGCGAAGTTTGAAACGGAAACAAGACCGATTCGGCGACAGGTGAAGTGAAGGTTTTCTTTAATCATCGAGATCCCACACCAACTTGCCCGCTCTCACTCCCCGCGGCACAACGCAGCCCGTCCGGGGCGAACGCGACAGTCCACAACCGCCCGATCTTCCACTTGTATCGCCGGTGAACTTCCCAGTGGTCGTGTCCCACATCGTCACAGCCTTGTCGCGGCTGACGGTCGCGAGTCGCTTCCCATCCGGCGAGAACGCGAGGTCGGTGAAGTGTTTGGCCGTTGCCTGGCTCAATACGCTCGCGCAAAGACGCGCGGGTGATTCGATGTGAGTGAGGGGAGTTTGGGCTGGCCTTCTCTCGCCGAATCGCCCTGGCAAAGACTCGGGATGGACTTTCGCAGACAAACGCCGGAGAGTATCATCCGGTTTAGGAAGTTCCCCGACCCGGACCCGATTATGGCCGACGATCCTATCCTGGCGATTTGGACCCGATTGCTCACTCCAACTGGGCAACCGCTTCCGCCGAATCTGGCGGGGTATTTCCTTCGACTGGGATTCAGCGACACTGATCGCTCCCGTATGGGCGAACTGTCCGAGAAGGCCCAGACCGGTTCTCTCTCAGCGGATGAGCGGGCGGAACTGGAAGCCTACTGCCATGCGTCCGCGTTCCTGAGCGTGCTGCAATCGAAAGCGCGAGTGGCGCTACGAACCGCACTCCCGGTGTCCGGCAATGGCGCACCCGCGGCATGAGTTCGTCCGGTCGCGGGCCGGCGAAGCGTGCGAGTACTGCCGCTTGCCGGAGAGATTCTATCCCGGTCCTTTTATCACCGAACACATCATCGCGCAGCAGCATCGCGGCTCTGACCGAGACGACAACCTAGCCTACGCGTGCGGACACTGCAACCTGCACAAGGGGCCGAACATCGCCGGGCTTGAACCGGAAACCGGTCAATTGACGCGGCTATTCAACCCTCGTACCGACAAATGGGAGGATCACTTCGAGTGGTCGGGGCACCTCATTGTTGGGCGAACCGCGATCGGCCGCACCACGATTGGCGTGTTGGCGATGAATGATCCGATGGCTCGGGTCATTCGGGCCGCGCTTCTGGCAGAAGGGGTGTTTCCGCCCCTTCCACCGCCTGCACCGTCAGCCGATCCGAGTTAGTACGCTCGCGCGAAGACCACTCGGCGCTCTGAATCCTTGCCGGTGAAGATGCACTTCCCCTTGTCCTTCTGCCCGTCGAACGGCAAGCAGCGGATCGTTGCCTTGTACTCCTTCTGCACGCGATCTTCCGTCGCGGCCGTGCCGTCCCAGTGAGCGTAGACGAACTTCAGCGGCTCTGCACCGGCCTCGTCCTCCTTCTCCACCGGAAACAGCTTCTGGAACTCCTCCAGGGTATTTGCGGTCACGATCCGATCGTCTCGGAACTTCTTCGCGCGATCGTAGAGCGCTTGCTGGATGTCGCGAAGTAACTTCGCGATGTGCTCGGCCGCTCCCGCAAGAGGAATGCCGAACTGCTTCCCTTCCTTGCCGGGCACATCACGCCGGGCAACAGCGCAGGCGCTCTTCTCGATGTCCTTCGGGCCAATCTCCACGCGAACAGGCACCCCGCGAACCTCATACTCCGCGTACCGGAAGCCCGGTTGCTTGTCGTACATCGTGTCGATCTTCACACTGATCGGTTCGTAGCCGAAGAAGTCATCGCGAGGAAGCTCACGCAACTCCTTCGCCAGCTTCTCGGCTGCTTCGATGCAGGGTTTGCGCTCCGCATCGTTCTTCCCCAGCGGAACGATCACAACGTGAAGAGGAGCGAGTCGAGGAGGAACGACAAGCCCGTTGTCGTCCGAGTGAGTCATGATAAGTCCGCCAATCAGACGCGTACTCACGCCCCAGCTCGTTGCCCACGCATACTCTTCCTTGTTCTGCTCGTTCTTGAACTTCACATCGAACGCCTTGGCGAAGTTCTGGCCGAGGAAGTGACTCGTGCCGGCCTGAAGCGCCTTCCCGTCCTGCATCATCGCCTCGATGCAAAGCGTGTAGACCGCGCCGGGGAACTTCTGACCTTCGGTTTTCCGCCCGACTAATACCGGCATCGCCATGAACTCTTCGGCAAACTTCTGGTAGACACGAACCATCTGAAGCGTCTCGGCTTCTGCTTCTTGCTGAGTCGCGTGCGCGGTGTGGCCTTCCTGCCAGAGGAACTCCGCGGTGCGAAGGAACAACCGCGTCCGCATCTCCCAGCGCACGACGTTACACCACTGGTTGATTAAGAGCGGCAGGTCGCGGTAGCTCTGCACCCAGTCCTTGTAGGTTCGCCAGATGATCGTCTCGGACGTGGGCCGGATAATGAGTTCTTCTTCGAGCTTGGCGGTGGGATCGACTTCGATTTTCCCCTCGCACGACCGCAGCCGGTAGTGAGTGACGACCGCGCACTCCTTGGCGAACCCTTCGGCCATCTGCTCTTCCTTCTGGAAGTAACTTTTGGGGATGAATAGCGGGAAGTACGCGTTGACGTGCCCGGTGTCCTTGAAGAGCCGGTCGAGGGAGCGTTGCATCTTCTCCCATACTGCGTATCCGGTCGGCTTGATGACCATGCACCCCTTCACGCCCTCGGCGTTCTGGGCAAGTCCGGCTTCCTTGACGACATCCAGATACCACTGGGGATAGTTTTTGGCTCGGGGAGTAATCACGTCGGCCATGAGCTGTTTCCTTGTGCGGAAAAGCAAGCGGGAGGCTTCCGCCCCCCGCATTGCGTGTGTCGGACGGTCACGATTATAGATACAGACACGCCCGCGACCGAAAGGTGATCGACGGGGATGAAATCGGTTCGCCGGGGAGATGGTTTGCACTCCGCAGAACCACGAAGAGGAAGCCCGGACTACGCTTTGCACTTGATGCGCGCGTTCGATCCACTATCCACAACGACGCCAGCAGGGTTGATGTCCAGAGCAACCGCCACCACTGTGTAGAAGTGCTGAGGAATGGCACCAACGGTCTGAGCCTCCCAGCCGTTGTTGACTAGCTGGGCCGCAAGCGGCGGATTTGACTTGGTGCCGTCCGCCTCATCGACGAGAACGAATCTCACGGCCAGTGCGGCTTGCCCGGCGTTCTGGACAGTGGCCCTGAGCGTGGGTGGTACCGGAGCGCCGTTTTGCGGCGGGTTCACGATGGAAACGGTGAGCGGCATGGAAACTCCAGACGGTTGAGTGTTCGGATACGATCACGATACCGGCGGAGACAACTCGTCCGAACGCCGGAATGGGTGTTTTTTTCGATTGAATAGCCAGTGAGTTGGCGGGGACTGTCACAACCACCGGCACTTGATTCTTGCGTCCGCTCCGCTGTCCACAACGGTGAGAGTCGCGCTGTCGATCCGGACTGCGATTACCACCACCGTGTAGAAGTGTTGAACAATCACGATCGGATGACCTGCGGCCGTGGCCTCCCAAAGTCCACTCACGAGGTTCGGCGTGGCGAGGAGCGGCGGATCGGTCGCAACACCGTTCGCCTCATCGACCAGGACGAACCAGACGCTCAGGCCTGGCCCTACGGGAGGAACCGAAGCCTGGAGAATCGGGGGTAAGGGAGCACCGTTGAGAGCAGGCGCGAGCAGAGTGACGGGGATGATCGGCATGGGCAACTCCGGGTGTCAATGAGGGATTACAATCACGTTCTTGACGGCAACTTCCGCCCCCATCCCCCAGATGCCGATGCCCTGCCGTGGAGACCAGTCGGGTAAAGGAGCGAACTGGCGACCAAGCAGGTCGCCAACACTTCCCAGCGCTCTGTCGTGCTGGGTCCCGTAACTCCGGATGTCCTTCCCGGACCAGTCGGCAAGTTCCTCGATTGTATCGGGTGTTGGCTGCCACTTCAGCACAACTCTCTCGGGGCTAATCTCGGCGATGATCTTCCTCCAAGGTCCGGGGAACCGCTTCGGAGAGTCAAGCGGCTTCGCCTTCCCAAGAGGGAAGCGTTCCCGAGTCGGCAGTTGGCCTCTCGCGTTGGCAAAGCAAAGAGATTCAGTCACGACCGCCGAGGGAACCAGAACGCCCCGTTCGCCCCGGTCAAGGTCGTTGAAACCAACCGACAAAAACGATTGCTCGATCCAGCCATCTGGGCGCTCGAGGCGCGAATAGCCGAAGAAGAAACCCAGAACAGGATCGGTGTTCCGTTCTGGCCCGATTGGCCCTTTCACATGCTGGAGTTCGAGTTCCACCGTGTACCGGTCAAGCCGTGGATGGAGAAGCAGCAGGATCGTGAGATCGTAGGCCGGGAAGTAGCATCCTCCCATTCCGGTCGGGTTCTCTCCGAATGCCACCTCGCCGGTGGGCGTTTCGTACCAGCCCGGCGCGCCGGTCTCCGGCACGAGCACCGCTGGTTGACCCTTGCCGAGTGTCGCGTGGATCGCTTCAAGCCGCTTGCGTTTGGCAACCTCCGGGCTATCCGGCTGGACACGCCAGACCACTCCCAGCGCGAAGACGCTGGCCACCAGCAACACACACACCGCCACCGAGCGACGATTCGCGCGCACCCAGCGCTTCGCCCGCCGCCAGCGCGTCAGAGGAGGAGCGACCGGCTTCTGCCCGGCCGTGAAGCGATCAAGATCGGCAGTCAGTTCCGCCACCGACTGATACCGGTCCTTCGGATCCTTCTCCAGACACTTGATGATGATCCCTTCCAGAGCCAGAGGGATTTCCGGGCGCAGCGCACGCGGGCGCATCGGTGGATCGAGAAGCACCTGCGGAATGATCTCCTCCGAGGTCTCACCCACAAACGGAGCGCGACCCGTCAGCAGGTGATAGAGCGTTGCGCCGAGGCCATACACATCCGACCACGGGCCGAGTTCCCCGTTCTTGCTCGAAATCTGCTCCGGAGGCATGTAACTGGGCGTGCCAAGAGCGCCCGTCCCCAGCGTCACGCCATCATCGCGGTCGAGCCGTTTGGCGAGGCTGAAGTCAGAGACTTTTGGAGTGCCATCGGCAGTCAAGAGGATGTTACTGGGCTTCAAGTCTCGGTGAA
>JAKEEV010000557.1 GCA_022616395.1 Planctomycetia bacterium
ACGCTCCCTGACGGTCGCGGCTCTGATTACCGCACCGCGGCGAAGCCATACACAACCGTGAAGCACGCGAACAGCACAGTCAGCGTGTGGTAACCGACCTTCAGCCACCACGCGGTCAGATGCGGCTTTACATCGAAGACCGCTTGCAGAGACAGCCGCACGCCCCAGAAGAGTGTTCCGTAGACGCACACCGCGCGAGCCAATCGCGAACCGCCAGCGAGTTCATCGGCGCAAGTCAAACTGATCACACCGAGCGTGATGATTCCCATCACGACATAGCCGCCGTAGGTCCAGTACAACTGCCGGTGCAATGTTGGCAAAGCCGCGAGATCGCGCTTGAAGTTCAACTTGAACGGCACCAGAGATGATGCGATGAGCACGGATAACTGGCCCACTCCGGCAAGTCGAATCAGCTCAGCAAGCGCGACATCCATCGAAACATCTCCCTCAGTACGCCCCGATCGCTTCCAGAAACGGCAACACCACTTCGCGCACGAACGGCGGGTGGAACAGCGCCGCCGCCGGGCCGATTACCACAAGCGCGGTGAACATGTGCCCGCGCCAGCCTTCTCCAAGCCCAGCACGCTTACCGAACTTCGACCGCTCAACGAGCATCCCAAGCCCCTGAATCACGAAGTAGAGCGTTGGCAACCCGTAACCACCGCGCGCTGGGACCGAGATCACTAACTCATGCGCAATCCCACTCACCAGGAATCCGCCCGCAAGACCAGCCAGCGCGCCGAAACGAGCCGTCAACGGTCGGAAGAGGAACCGATAGGCCAGATCGCGAAACGCGAGGTTCCACCGTTTCCTCCAGAACTCGCTGACGCTTTCGGACACAAGCGGCCAGTTCATGATCGGCTTCGCGTCCACACCACACGTGCGCCAGGCACAACTGAGCAAGTGGAACGTGCCGAAGTGAAGCAGGAAAACCACGCCGGCCATCCCAACCCACGCTCGCACGAATGGCAACTCCGCCGGCACGAGCCGAACGACGCCACACACGAGAGCTACACCAAGCGCGAACTTCACGAAGGCAAACACCCACTCGCCGGTGCTTGGTCGGCGCTCACGCGGAATCGGTCGTGGATCGAAGAATGCCTTTGCGTCCAGTCCTGGCCACGCGAACCAGTACGCGAACTGCCGCCACTTCGACGCGCCCGGAACAATGGTGCGCGCCCATGTTAGCCACTTGCAAATCGCGAACAGACCCGCGGCAATCGCCCACATGACGACCCACGGCGGCCAGTGACTCAGCTCGAAGAGCGACATGATCCCTCCCAGAGCCGAACCGCGAACGCTCCCTCCGGATAACGCTCTGGTTGCGGGATGCTCGAATGTGCTTTGACGAAAGATGGAATACCTCAACGAGCCGCGACCAGCAGGAGCGGGGATAAGTAAGCCCGCTCCCTGGCCAGTAGTTTCAAGTTGGGCGTGGGGAGAGAGCATGGTGTTTTCAGCCCACCTCAGCCAACTTCCTGCGGTCAGACGAGGGCGCAGGCCAGGACTCCACAGAAACGCTACCCTGCACCCCACGCCAAGTGAGCGAGGCGAGGACCCCGAAAACACGCAAACCGAGGATGGCAGGTAGTGTCTGAGTTTGGCATTTTTGTAGCCGGCCTCTGTGAGGCCGGTCCGGGGTCGCAGACTCCGGCTACAGCAAACTGAGACACTACTGAATGGCAACTGGCATAGACAGATGTTCACTTTACGTGTAGAGTGGGGAGTGGGTTGGGAGTGATCTTTGACAACCGAACCACCAAACCAGGAGACATCATAAAGGCCACCCCCTCCCCTTCGAGAACCCCAGCTTTTCAAGGAGTTGGGGGCCATAACGGCCGCTTCTTTGCACCGCAAAGTGAGAAAACCCCACA
>JAKEEV010000558.1 GCA_022616395.1 Planctomycetia bacterium
CTTCGCTTCGCGAAAAGCGGCCGGTGAGGGGTCTTTCCAACACACTCCAATCCGATCCGAGTGACACCTCGACGCTCAACTACTTTCTTAACTGACCGCGGCCGGGGCCATGTCTGGCGTTGTTGCGGCTCGCGGTTCGACGAGCTGGCCCGCGACCGTGCGCACTCCAGAGCCGAAGCGCTGAGCGTAAACGAACGTCAACTCCGCGCCGAAAAGCAAAATCACAGTCGAGTAGTAAATCCACACGAGCAGCACGACGAACGCGCCGGCTGCTCCGTAGGTGGAACCAACCGCGGCCTGTCCGAGGTACAAGCCAATCAGATAGCGGCCAACCGAGAACAATGCTGAAGTGACCGCGGCGCCGATCCACACATCGTGCCACGACAGCTTCGTCTCCGGTAGCCACTTGAAGATCATCGCGAACAGGGCCGCGGTCAGCGCGAAGTTCAACACAAAGTTGATGACTTGAGCCAGAGCATCCACGCCGGGCAACCAGCCCGTGATGCGGCTATTGATGCCCGCCAACACCGCGGTCACGACCAGCGAAACCAGGAGCAAAAACGCGCAGCCACACCAGCGAAAACGATAGCAACCGGTCTTTCACGGCGCTGAGGACCCCGCCCTCCGACTTCCGCCCGGGGACTTTCCAGATGGTGTTCAGCGCGCTTTGAAGATCAGCGAACACTCCCGATGCGCCGAACAGAAGCACACCCCCAGCGACCACCGCCGCGATGATGCCATCCGATTTCGAGGAGCTTTTCTGAATGAGCTGCTCGAGGAACGCTGCCGCCTCGGTGCCGATCGTATCCCGGAACTGTTCCACGATCTCTCCCCGAGCCGCCTCTTCTCCAAATGCCAGGCCCGCGATGGCCACCACCGCCAGCACCAAAGGCGAGATCGAAAGCGCGGTGTAATACGCCAGAGCCGCTGCCAGTCGCGTGGCTTTATCTTCAAAGAACTTCACGCCGGCGTCCTTCACTAACCGGCCAAGGTCGCTTCCTTTCATGATCTCTCCCCATCAGCCGCGCATGAACACGACCCGCCAATCCGTATTGGCGGGTCGGGAGTGAATTGCATCACTCACTCTAAACAACATCGCGTGTCCGCGACCCCGTCAGCAGAGACACGACGAACAGAATCAGGAACACGAAGAACAGAACCTTCGCGATCAACAGCGAGTAACCCTCGATCACGCCGAAGCCGAACAGAGCGGCCACGAGAGCCACAATCAGGAACACAAGTGCCCAGCGGAGCATGGAAACCCTCCGGTTGAAGTTGGCGAAGCAATCAGAAACTGCCGCGGGGCATCGCGGCAGGCTGACACGAACCCAGTCGACCCATATTGGATCTGCCGGGTCACGCCCGAGAGGTTGAGTGATTCGCCCCGCCGACTCGGTCCTCCCGTGAGAAGCGACGGGTTGAATGAAGAGAATGCAGCTTGCGTGCCAAATACTCGATCCGCGCGCGACCGGATAAACAGGCTTGCGCCTGCCTCGCGAACCTCAAGCTCTGATACCGAATAGCATTGAATCGTTCTGATACCAGGTTGGGTTGATGGGTTGTTGTGTTGGGTCAGAGGCGGGCGGATCAGCGAGCGTGTCTGAGGGTCGTTCCCCTCCCCCCGCCACCCCCCGGTTTTCTTCTTGCTCGCTTTCGCCTATGTTTTGTGGGGTTTGCTGCATGTTGAGTAGGGGCCATGTGGCCTTTATGGCGAGCAAACGCTGGAATTCATGGGGTTTAGAAAGGCCACCCCCTGGCCC
>JAKEEV010000559.1 GCA_022616395.1 Planctomycetia bacterium
GAAATGAGGGCTGACGCGAATGAACAGCCGCGAGAAGCCAGCACCGTTCACCCGCACCACTTCGCGAGCAAGTTCGCGGTAATCTTCTGGACGCGCTTGTCGGGACCGTGAGGTCGGCCGTTGTGGACGAACGGCAGCCAGTGGCCCGGAGGAGAACTCAACCCCTGCGCCCAGAAAATGGTTGAGGCGTTGAAGACCGTGTTCCCCTTTGGACCGGGGTAGATTGTCGCTTCGTAATGGCTCTCCGCTTCGCCGCCGGTCAGTGTCTTGCCCGCGGCGACCACTTCCAGGCCGTCGATCTTCGCCGGGTCTCCGTGGAACTCCCAGCCGACGAGTCCCGGAATCTTCTCGCCCTTCTTCATGCCCGTGCCCGCGAAGATCCAGTGATCGGGCTTCGTGCAAATCCAGTCGCCTGAGCCGTTGAAGGGCGTCACCGTCTGCGCTCCGATGAGTGTGGACTCGTTGGGGGCTTCTTCTGGCAAGTCCGCCATCCACTTCTCTTCACCGGGGCGAATTCCTCCGTAGCGGCCGATGCGTTCAATCACGCGATTCGGAACCTTTGAGCTGCTTTCGAGCATCGGGACCACAAAACAACACGAGTTGCCCGAAAAGAAGCCGAAGTTCACACCCTTCTTCACCGCTTCCATGCAGTGATCGTACTGCTTGCGGCTCCAATACTCATCGTGACCCACGGAGAGGAACGCCTTGCATCGAGTGATCGTTTCGAGCGCGTTGTGAACATCCTCATTGGCGCAGTAAGTGACATCGTAGCCGTGTTGTTCGAGCCAGTACGCGAAGGGAAACTCGAAGAGCAGGAATTCGCCCGAACCGAGCGACAGCGGGTTGTCAGTGACTTGCGGATACTTCGCGTAGGCGCGATCAAAGCTCACTCGCACGCCGGAAACCAGCGGACGCTTGTCGGCTCGGTCGTTGTCGTAAAGCGAGTACGCATCCGGCCACTTGTTGTACGCGGCCCACGTGTTCGTTGAGCATTGAAAGAGGATGTCCGCGGGTCGGTCGTCGCGAACGATGAAGATGCAATAGCTCTGATAGCGGTGTTTGGTCGC
>JAKEEV010000560.1 GCA_022616395.1 Planctomycetia bacterium
CAACCATCTCCATCGGAGATGTCGCGGTATCTCAGAGTAACCCGAACATCGTGTGGGTCGGCACCGGTGAGCACAACCCGCGAAACTCCGTCTCGTATGGCGATGGCGTTTACAAGTCCACTGATGGCGGCAAGAACTGGAAGAACATGGGCCTGAAGAAGTCCTTCCAGATCGGCAAGATCATCATTCACCCGACCAACCCGGAGATCGTCTACGTCGCGGCTCTCGGTCGGCTTTACGGTCCGAACGCGGAACGCGGCGTGTTCAAAACGGCAGACGGCGGGAACTCGTGGAAGCAAGTTCTGTTCGTTGACGACAACACCGGCGCGATTGATTTGCGCATGGACCCGACCGATCCGAACGTGCTGATTGCGGGGCTGTGGGAGCGGAGACGCGATGAGTTCGATGGCTTCTTCGGCGGTGGCGAGACGTGGCCTGGGCCAGATCAGTACGGTCCCATTGTGGCTCACGGTCCTGGAGGCGGATTGTTCAAGACAACCGATGGCGGCAAGAGCTGGCGGAAGTTGACCGGCGAGGGCGCGAAGAGCGGGCTGCCCACGGTGAAGACCGGGCGTATCGGCATTGACTATTCGCGCAAGACAAAGGGATTGGTCTACGCGATCATCGACACCGAGAAGGTGGGCATGGGCCGGGCAGTGTTGAAGGTTTACATCGGCATCGCGGGGCAGGGGAACGAGAAGGACGGCGCGAAGCTCGTCTCGGTCATCGAAGACGGCCCCGCGGCGAAGGCCGGACTGAAGGTTGGCGACATCATCACCGCGGCCGACAGCACGAAGATCGTCAACTACGACGACCTGCTCGACTTCATGGTGCCGAAGAACCCCGACGATGTGGTGAAACTGGCAGTGCTTCGCGGAAAGGACAAGGAGAAGCTGACCATTGACTTGACACTCGCCGCGAAGGACTCCGCGCCAGCACCGAAGAAAGGCCCGCCGAAGGGCCCGCAGAGCCTTTCACCGGGCGGAATTATCTTCACGATTGCCAATTTCCAGGAGCCGGTGAAAGTCGCCGAGGTTCCCAAGGGCGGACCGGCCGAGAAAGCCGGCGTGAAGGCCGGGATGGTTGTTGTCGCGATTGAGGACAAGGAGGTAACCAACTGGCGTGAGTTCCGTACCGAGTTGCGTGTCTCACCCAAACAGGAGAACGCAGGCAAGGCCGGGGACAACGTGAATATTACCTTCAAGGAGGGCGACAAGAAGCCGTTTGACGCGGTGCTGCCTCTGGAGTTGGCCGAGGTGCGATTTGCCGGCGGCGGGGGGCGCGGAGGAGGAATCCCGAACCGACCCTTCATACTCAGTGGCGTTGTCGGCGGGCAACAGGCAAACGTGCAGAACAGCCAGGGGAAGGATGGAGTGCAGACCGGAGGCGTGTTCATGTCGAAGGACAACGGCGAGTCGTGGACTCGCGTCAACAGCCTCAACCCACGGCCGTTCTACTTCTCGAACATCCGCGTCGACCCGACCGACGACAAGATTCTCTATGTGCTGGGCGATACCGTGTTGTGGAAGAGTACCGACGGCGGGAAGCGGTTCGCCAGCGGCCCGGCGGGTGGCGTTCACCCGGACCATCACGCGCTGTGGATTAACCCGAAAGACGGCCGACACATGGTTCTTGGCAACGACGGCGGCTTCTACGCGACCTACGACCGCGGTGCAACGTGGGATCACCTGAATGTGCTCGCGCTCGGACAGTTTTATCATGTCGCGGTGGATACCCGGAAGCCGTATCGCGTCTATGGCGGCTTGCAGGATAACGGCAGTTGGGGCGGGCCATCGCGCACCAAGCGCGGCACTGGCCCATCGAACGAAGACTGGATCTTCCTCCGGGGAGGCGATGGGTTTGTGTGCCGCGTCGATCCGAACGACCCGGATTGGGTGTACGCGGAGAGCCAGAACGGAAACATCGGCCGGACGAACTTGAAGACCGGCGAAGAGAGCGGCATCCGCCCGCGTCCGGTGAAGGCGGGCGAGGCGCTTCGATTCAACTGGAACACGCCGTTCATTCTCTCAAGCCACAACTCGCACATCTTCTACTGCGGAGCGCAGTACGTTTTCCGGTCTGTCGCGCGCGGAGACAACCTCAAGCCCATTAGCCCGGAACTGACCCGCACGAATAAAGGTTCGATGACGGCCATCGCGGAAAGTCCCAAGAACGCGGACGTCTTGTGGGCGGGCACCGACGATGGTTTCGTGTGGGTGACGAAGGACGGCGGGGCAAAGTGGACGAACGTGACCGAGAACTTGAAGAAGGCCGGCTTGCCCGGTTATCGCTGGGTGGCGGCCATCGAACCGAGCCGCCGGGGGGAGGGTCGATGTTACGTTTGCCTCGACGGTCACCGCTCCGACGACGACCGGCCGTATTTGTACTTCACGGAAGACTTCGGCGAGTCGTGGAAGAGCGTGACGGGCAACCTGCCGGAGTTCGGTTCCACGCGAGTGCTTCGCGAGGACATCACGACCACGGACATTCTTTACTGCGGCACGGAGTTCGGAATCTGGGTGTCGATCAATCGCGGGGAAACCTGGGCGAAGTTGAACAACAACCTGCCAACGGTCGCGGTGCATGAAGTAGCTCAGGCCACGACCGCCAGCGAGATCGTGATCGCCACTCACGGCCGAAGCGTGTGGGTTTTGGATGTCGCGAGCTTGCGGCAAATGAACTCGGCAGCGCTCAAGGCCCCAGCGACACTCTTTGCGCCGGCAACGGTGACGCGCTGGCAATTCGGGCCGGGGAGTTTCCCCTATTCGCGTGACGTGCGCAAGTTCTACGGCACGAACCCACCCGGTGGAGGCAGCATCGACTACATGCTGACCGTACCGGCGAAGGAGGTGTCGGTGAAGGTGCTTGATGTGAACGGCAAGTCGGTGCGCGAGTTCCGAGCACCTCCCGCGACGGTGGGTTTCCACCGGTTGCAGTGGGCACCACCGAAGGCTGGCGGCTATCGAGTGGTGTTGACGGTGGACGGCAAGGAACTTCCTCAGATGCTTGTCGCGGAGAACGACCCGAACGCGGACGCGAAAGCGGTCATCACCGACGGCCCGCGCCCCGTCCCCGGCCGCGAGGACGATGAAGTGGACGACATCGTGCCGTTCATCCCGAAAGCGGAAGATTAAGGCGCAATCGGAGCCGGAAGCGTAAGCGACGGGCTTTCCACGACCGTCGCTTACGCTTCCGGCTCCGATTGTCACTCCGGCAGAGCAACCTTGAGGGTTTCGGTCTTGTCTCCGCGCTGGAACTTGACGGTTGCATCTGCGATGGCCAGTGCATCGCGTAGAAGTCGCCGCAGGGATTCGGCATCGGTGGGCTTCTTGCCGTTCACTTCCAGGATCGTGTCTCCCACCTTCAACCCGGCCTTCTCGCATGGCTTCCCGCCCGCGACCTTGGTAACTTGCACCGCGCCATCAACTGCTTTGACTTCCAGCCCAATTTGACGCAACTCGAAGAACGTGATGAAGCCGAGTGGGTTGGGTTCTTTCTCCTTGATCTCGACCCGAACTGCCTCTGCATGCGCAAGGGCGAGCTTCAGTTTAACGCGTGCATTCGGGTCATTCTCTGCAATTTGAATCTCGGGTAGCTTTGGTAACTTGGCGACAGTCACAGTTCCGCCTGCGATCAGGGTACTTGCGACGGCGCTTCCCTTAATCTCGATCTTGCCGCGGGCGATGATGAGGCAGGCTGATGCCCGGGTCGTAACCAGAACATCTCCATCGCAGATGATGACCGACCTGGTGGCAATATCCTCGGTCGTGACATTGCCATTGGCAAGTATCAGAGACTGGCGAATAGCTATCTTCGCGCTGACATCCCCACGCGAAACAACGAGGCTGGAACTAATCGCGCGAGGATCAACAACGCCCGCGGCTTGGATCACTGCTGAGTAGTAAAAGTCATTCGCGTCGCGCG
>JAKEEV010000561.1 GCA_022616395.1 Planctomycetia bacterium
AACATTGTCCGGGTCTTCCACCCTGGGGTTGTATGCGAATATCAACCGGAAGGGGACGTTGATCACCGGCATCTGGACGCGGAATTCCAGCCCCAGCGACGAGCGGATGTCTTCCGGTATCCTCCATTTGCTTTGCGAAGCGCGGACGACCTGGAAGCTCTGCGACTCGCCCTGGAAGAAGACCGACTTGAATGTGTCGGGGAGAGTCCCCCCATTGGCCTCTATCGCCGTGTTGACCTGGTCGTTCGTCGCTAAAAGGCCAGTCGCTGAATCGATTATCACGCTGCCGTCGAACGGATTGACCACCGGATTGTTTCCCGGATTGTTGGGGTCGAAGGGAAGGCCGGCGGGAAAGATCTGCTGATTGACGAAGTTCGACGAGGTGATCTGGTCGGTGTACTTCCGGGCGTTGAAGACCGTGCCGACGTCGGCGAACGCCGCGAGCGAAAGCACGCTGATGATCGGAATGCGGTACTCGATGTTGTATATGAGCTGTGTGTCGCCGCCGAGCGGGGTAAGGAACGCGCTTGTTCTGACAACATTGCAGTTCCTGCCCGGGATATCAGGCGCATTGAGTCCGGCGCAATTTCCTTCCGGCGCGTCGAACATGAATTGGCGCAACACGCTCGCGTCGAGAGGCCCGGTATAGTCAACCCGATTCCCGTCCGCATCTACAATCTGGGGCCTGGGTGTACCGCGAGTCGATTGGTACACATCGCTAAGCACCACCGGCGTGATAGAACGAAGGTTGTATCCGCGGATGTCATATTCGCCGCCGAGGAAGAACCGCTCGAAGATCGGGATGTTGTTGAGGAACGAAAGCGAACGCGTGTTACCCTGTGCGACCGGCGGCGGCGCGCCGAAAGCGCGGATGTGATCGGCCTTGAAGCGCATCGCCAGCACGTGCGGCTTCTCGGACCGTCGCCTGAGCACCGGCTTGAACCACTGGAAATCGAGCTGCGGCTGGAATGTGTTCACGTCGCCGCCCAGAGGACCGCCTGACACCGCGAGGCCCAGTAAGAAGCTCTTGCCCATCGTCGGATCGAGTTGGGCGTTCTTTGTGTTGTAATAGATCGAAGGGATAATGCGGCTGGTGATGATGCGCGGTTGTGAGTAGA
>JAKEEV010000562.1 GCA_022616395.1 Planctomycetia bacterium
ATGAAGCGTACCGCGACCACATTGGTGCTACTGGCCGGGCTTGGCGGTGGCGGGTGCATAAGCTCCGCGCCTCCGGGCCAGACTCAACAGCAACAACAATACCCTGGCGGCGGAGGGTTCGGCACCGTCACTCGCGGCAAGCAGATAGACGGCTTGCAAGGACCCGGCGGCGAACCCGTCATGGCCGCACGCGGAATGATGCCCGCCGGCGCGCCGAATGGCGTGCAACGCGCTGGCGGAGCGAACACGCTCATCGCGGCCAGCGGCGTGGTTCGGCCGGTGTCTGGCTTGAACCCGACGCAAGTCGGCCCCGGCGATGGCTGCACGAACTGCATCGTGCCGGGCGTTGGAGGCGGGTTGGTTCGTGGGCATCCTGGGTTCGGGCACGGCGGGCTTATCAGTCCGGGCATCCCGTACAGCGGGCAAAACTACGGCCACGGCACTCCTCAGTTGCCGAGCTACGGCATCCTGCCTGTGCCAAGCCACGGTCCGCCCGGCGCGGTCGCGGCTCATGGAGCGATCACACCCGGTCTGGGCGGACATGCCGGTCCGGGAGGCCGACCCGGAGTTGCCAACGGCCGAACTTCGATCAAGTTCACCGGACCCGCGGGCATGAAGGTGACCTGGCAGTTGCCCGACGGCAGCTTCAGCGACGAGGCGGGCGCGCTGACCGCTCCGAAGGAGTACAACTTCCTTCAGGGTCAAGTTTATCGCCTACGGCTGACGCAGATTCTGCCGGATCACCCTGGGGTCGCGTTCTACCCGACGCTGGAAGTCGCTTCGGCCAATCCGAAGACGCTCACGTTCCTGAGTCATTCGTCGGTGCCGATCACGTTCTCCGCGGACGACTTCGCGCAGGCGAAGGCCGGCAACCTCGTGGTGAAGGTGGTCTATCTGCCGGACCCGATCAATCAGGACTTCAGCACCCTCGTCGGCGCTGAAGAAGTTGTCTCGACTCGCTTGGAGCCGGGTGCGGACCCAGTCGCGGAGGCCCAGCGGCGAGGAACCGTGCTGGCAATTATTCGCATGGGTAACATCGACCTGGAGAACCGTATCTCGCCGTCGATGACCGCACCGCCTCCGAGTGCCTTCCCACCTGGCGTTCCTTTCCCGCCTCCTGGTCTCCCTCCAGGTCTTCCTCCGGGAGTGGTGCCGAGGCCAAATGGGAATGGCGGGCTGAACTCGTTGCCTCCGCTCAGGGGGCCGATGACTCCGACCAACCCGCCAGGCACCGCGACCATTCGGCCGCCCGCGACTCTCCCACCTCTGGCCCCGAGCGACCTTCCACCGCCGATCGCGCCGAAGAAGAAGTAGGTCCGCCGAGCCGAGACGGGCATTATCAGAGCCGCGACCGTCAGGGAGCGTTCCTGCGAATCGCTCCCTGACGGTCGCGGCTCTGATTAGCTCGGCAAGCGGCACCTACTCAGCACTCTCCTGCCCACGGACGACCTCCGTGGGCTTTTCGTTGAGTGGGCTGTTTCTTGTAGCCGATGAGCAATACGGCGAATGCGGTCAAGCGCCGATCAATTCGGAAATATCGAAGAGTTGGCGACTCACTCCGCGAGATCGTCGATTCTTGGCGAGGTTCCCCCATGAAGGCAAGAACGCTCACCCTGCTCGGAGCGCTGGCAATCAGTCAATCCGGTGCTCCGGGTCAGCCGTTGCCGGTTCCGTCTCAGGGACCGCCCGCGGGTGTCGCTCGCATCGGTCCGATGTCGCCCGGCGCACTGCCGACGCAGCTTCCGCCCCCGCGCCCAGACTTGGCCGCGCTCATGCAACCCGGCATGGGCGCGCCGATCCCCGCTCCACTGGTCGCGACGAAGTTCCTCGTGCCGAAGGATGTTCGCGTCACCGCGTTCCCCGGAACTCCGATGAGTCGCATGTATGATGCGACTTCGGTGTTCGGCCTTCGCCCCGGCTACATCTACCGCTTTGAACTCTCGAATCTCCCGTTTTATCCCGGCAAGTCGATTTACCCGGAAATCGAGGTGCGCGGAACGCTCGTTCCGCGTCCGGGCATGAAGTACATGGATTACCCGATCCCGGTCACGCTTTCGGTTGCTGACATCGAGAAAGTGATGAGCGGCGCGGTGATTACGAAAGTGATTTACCTTGAAGACCCCGACAAGGCTCTTCCGGCCGAAGTGCGCCCGAACGCGCCCGTTGAACTCCCAGACGGCACCGATCAGGTGGCGATCAAGGCTGCCATCGACAACGGCCGACTCATGGCGATTGTTCGCGTGGGGAATCTCAAGCCGACCGCGGAGCAACTGAAGCCCTTCGCGGTGGACGGAACGATTCTGCTTCCGGGCGAGAAGTATCTGAAGGCACCCGCGATGCCTCCGATGCTGCCGTTCCTCGCATGTCCGCTGTACGACCCGATTCTGGGACCGAAGGGGCCGAAAGAAGAATGCTTCGTGGACGGCGGAGACAAGGAAGACCCGCTGGGCATCGGGCCATTCGGTCGGCTCGGCGGGTTAAACCCGACCGATGTGAGCGTGGAGTACACCACCGGCGGTCAGCGGAAAGTGACTACGTCGAACGTGGTGTGCATCTGTGCTCCGCGATTCATGATTCGGCGTGTGGAACTCTTGCCGAGCGGATTCGACATTCGACTTGCTCTTGCGGGCAACGTCGGCGCTCTGGGCACGGGCGCTTTGAAGGACCGCGCAGCGCCGATGGTGGATATTGCTCTCACCAGGCCGGGAGCTGTGCAGGGGAACGTGCGACCCTCGGCGTACATCGGGAAAGTCGGGCTGGCGTTCTATCTGGGAAGCAACCGGCCGCTCGTTGTGGGACAAGTCGAGGGTGTGAAGGTGACCGGCGCGCTGGTCGAACCAGAACAACTGACCGCGTTCCCGACTCTCTGCCCGCTGCTCGTCACCAAGACCGTCGACCCGCCGGGGCCGAAGGAGCCGGGCGAGATCGTGACGATCACGATCAAGTACTCGAACACCGGCGCGAAGGCAGTGAGCGATCTGGTTGTGAGCGACAGTCTGAGCGCTCGGCTGGAATACATTCCGGGTTCAGCTCAGACCGACCGACCGGCGAACTTCACGGCCTCGGAGAACGAAGTCGGCTCGGTGGTGGTGCGCTGGGAGTTGCCCGGCATTCTCTTACCGGGTCAAACCGGCACGGTGAAGTTCAAGGCGAAGGTGCGGTGATCGTCCTCCGCGAGGCGGTTGTTCCATTGCGACTTCGAGCCAGTTGTTCGATTGTGACTTTGGGGGTGTCGCAGCGCCCCCTCCCCCGCCACCCCCCTGCTTTTCTCCTCTTGGTGTTTTTCCCAGGATTTATGGGGTTTGGTCACTTTGCGGTGCAAAGAAGCGGCCTTTATGGCCCCCAACTCCTTGAAAAGCTGGGGTTCGATAAGGGGAGGGGGTGGCCTTTAGGAGTCTCCGCCCTTCTCCAGGGCGGCTCGTGTCGCCCGTTGCGATCCCACACCCGCCCTAACTCACCCCTACTCTACACCATTACTGAACACCTGTCAATCACGGTAGTTGCGGCGAAACTATTACCCATTCTGGTATAATCCGCGAAGAGTTGAGTTCGCCTCTGGGGAGTTGCAGCCGTGGAAATCCCGGTGATCGTTGAGCCGTTCGGCGGCGGCTGGCGTGCCCGCTGCCGGCATCCGGTTGAAGCGAGCGTGACGGGTGACACCCGTCACGAAGCACTTCAGGCGCTCGAAGCAATCCTTCGAGCCGCGATCACCTCCCAGTTCACGCTTCTGCCGCTGGAAGTGACACCGGACAAGCCGTGGATCGCATCCGCCGGTGCAATTCCCGACGATGCAACCCCCGCCGAGTGGCTCGCCGCCATCGAAGATTACCGCCGCCAGCGCGACGCCGACGACCAAGCTTCGATTTCCCCGCCTCCATCCCAGCCCGTGCCGTACCTGCGCATTGCGAGGCCAGTTCTCACCATCGGCGCGAACCTTACGGGACTATCGCTCGTCCACATAGTGGATGTGAGTTCAGAGCCGAGTCTTCTTTACGGGAGAAGTCATGCCCGATGAAATTGCAAACTTCCCCTTGCGAAATGCCACCTCACAGGAATTGGGTATCGCTCTCGGTCGGTCGTACCGCGATTATTTGCTGTGGCATGGGCAAGCAACCATCATCGCAAACTTCGTGCAGGATGCGCGGACTGCGGGTGTGAAAGCAGTTGTGGCTGACCGCAATCGCATATCGCTCGATCTCGCACAAGAAGAAGGCATCCTCAAAGGAACACCCATAACCAACGCTCTCCTCGACGCAATCACAGACCACCATCTCGCAACGGCCGACTACGGAGGGAGAATTGCGGCTATTGTTATGCTGCACAACGCTTCCGAACGGTTCCTGTGGCGAATCGTCCGATTTGGCTTGGTTGCCAACCGAACCAAAGCCGTCGAGTGGGTTGCGGACCGCAAGGTGAGTGTCAAGTCGCTCCAAGAGCAACCTCCTGAGGTGCTGACTGATAACCATCTCGAACAATGGTGGGAAGACTTGGAGCGCGAGGGATTCGTGAAGAAGTGGGATCGACTTATCGGCCTCGTAAGCTACCCAGCGAAATTAACCACTGGAACTTGGCATTTCGATCGAGATATGCTCGCGCACTTCGACCAACTTCGTCACAGTGCCGTGCATCACGACGGGCAAGCAGTGAGGAAGTTCGACTTTTCCGAATTCGCGAAACAACTCGAACGAGCACAACTCATTTGGACGGTGCATATTGCTCGGATGCTGAAGTTGCAGATTCCAGCGGAGACACTCTTCTCGGCTGGGTAGTGCTCAATCGTTGACCACATTTGCGTTGAGACACTATGCCGGCGTGGAGTGTGAAAGCTGAAGGGTTCACGTCAGGATTTCGAGTCGGACAGCATCCGCCACACGAGTCGCCCCGCGAGACCCAACAAGACAAGAATGGCAAGAAAGGCTCCAAGCGGATCTTCCGGTCGCTTGAACCCGTCAACTATGTTCGCAAAAAGTGCCAAGGCTAAGAATACGATAGCAACCACTCCCATCTTGTCGAGGAAGCTAATGTCCTCTGGAGCATCATTCCGCCCCGGCCCGGGTTTTGGCCTCTCCCCACTCGTTTCCGGTCGCTGAGCCACGTTCATCTTGCGACCCTTGCTCTCGCGGTTCTGCGGAATCGGTGAAGGGCCTTTCGGCGGGTTGTTGCTTTGCTTCTCCGCCTCTCGGAGTTTTGCGACGAGCGCTCCACTCGCTGGGATTCCCGTTCCAGGGCGAGTTGCTTGCTTGTCCGCCTCACGGAGTTTTGCGACTTCCTCTTGGAGTTTCTGCTTGGTTCGCTCAGCTTCTCTTTTCCGCCGTTCCTGCTCTCGTCGGTAGGCTTCGGCCTCCTGTCGAACCGTTTCTTGGTGCGCCGCGGCCAGTTCATTCACGAAAGCCTTGCAGTTCGGCCAACGTTTGACAGGTTCTTTCGATAACGCTCGTGCGAGAACGGTTCGCTCGGCGGGTGGTAAGCGAGATAAGTCCGGTTCCGACATCAGTTGGGCGTACATGATCTCGGCTTGGTTGCCTTTGTAGAGGTGTTCTCCGGTGCGGAGGTGATAGTATGTGGCCGCGAGTGAATACTGATCGGATTGCTCCGTGAGTTTCCCCTTGTAGCATTCCGGCGCGATGTAGCCAAGCGTTCCCGCGCCAGTATTGCTCGCGGTGTGTTCCAGCACTTTCGCCAATCCAAAATCGCCGACCACGCAGGCCGGACCCAACAGCAGCAGATTCGCTGGTTTCACGTCACGATGCAGAACGTCTTGAGCGACCAGCGCATCGAGACCATTTGCCGCATCACGCATGTAGCCGAGCAATTCGTCTATCGGAATGCCAGGAAGCTTCCGCGCGAGAGCTTCCGCGAGCCGATCCGCGAGAGTGCAGTCGCACAGTTCCATTGCCAGGATGAGGCAACCGTCCTCGTACCACGCACCGAACAGGCTCACCAGGTTCGGATGCCGTATCTTTCGCATGACCTCCAGGGATCGCAATTCCGTCGCAGCATGGGCACGCGAATCCAGCCGGATGAACTTCAGAGCAACATCCCTACCGCCAGGGCCGCGCGCGTGCCAGACCTCGCCGAATGCACCGGCGCCGAGCTTGCGTACCAGTTGGTAATCGGGAGAGTTCGGAACGGGCCGACTACCTGGTTTCAGAATCATGGGCGTTGCCCAGAGAACGCGGGGGCAATCGTGACTTCTGTTCTCAGCCTACCACACGATTGCTACCCACGTTGTCCCAGCCCTTCAGGCTGGCAACGATTCAAAACAGCAAACCCAGGGCGCCGCCCTGGGCTATGCTGTCCCAGCCCTTCGGGCTGAAAAACTACTCGCGATTCGCTATGAGGCTGGTCTGTGTTCTCAGGCGGTCCCGGTTTCTGCGGAATCAGTCGGTGGGATGAATGGGACCGCCTCAGGCGGGCAGCGGGAGCCATCGACTCCGAGGAGTTGCATCTGGGGAATGTCTGTCAGCCAGCCGTTTGCAATTGCCATTTCGATCCACACACGCATCAATCCGGGAGTCTCGTTGCGCGCGGGTGAGACCACCAATAAACGCACAGGATTTGTTTCTGGTCGGACAAGAACAGAGCCACACCGGTCATCCTGCCAGCGGAAGCGTTCGCCGTTGACGACAATCGGCCGCCAGTCTTTCCAGTCCGCTGCCATCGGAATCATCCCGAACTGTTGCGATGCGTTTGTAGCCGCCCTCGCATTCAGGAACTCGGGAGAGTGTCGCTTTCTAACGAGCCGCGACCGCAAGGGAGCGGTTTGACGTTGTCCCGCTCCCTTGCGGTCGCGGCTCGTTAAAAAAATGTGTATCTCTCCCGCTCCCTTGCGGTCGCGGCTCGTTAGATACGCCGGACACAACCTCTGGCTCGTATTTGTGAGGACGGTCACAAAGAAAACCAATCCACTCGATCCAGCATCACCCCACTTCTCGTCGGTCTCGCACGTCTGCTGTTGGCGGAACCTGGCCGTTGCGATCCGCCGGCTGCCCGGCCGGCGTTCCGTTGCGTTCGACGAAGCGCACCTTCACCGTTGGGCCGGCGATGTGGTGGAGCAAGTGTTTCGGCAAGTGGCAGCGGATTACCACTTCGTTGTCGTCGTCGCGGAACTCCTGGCGGTAAATCTCCGCGTGCGCGTTCAAAAACGCCAGCACGCGGCCGTTGCCCGCTTCCGTGATGATCTCGGCCTCTGCGAACTCCTCCGCCAGTGCGCCCATAACCGCGTCTTCCAGGGCCGCGATGCCTTCACCCGTGAGTCCGCTGACCGCGACCGCACGCGGATGGTGTGATTCAAGCACACTCAGCGACGAACGATCCGAAAGCTTGTCGATCTTGTTGAGCACCAAGAGCGTCGGCTTTTGGTCGCACTCCAGTTCCTTCAGAACTGCATTCACCGCGCGGATGTGATCTTCCGCCTGCGGGCTGCTCGCGTCCACCACATGCAACAGTAACTTGGCATGGCGTGCTTCGGAAAGCGTCGCCTTGAACGATGCGACCAGGTGGTGCGGCAAGTCGCGGATGAACCCGACCGTGTC
>JAKEEV010000563.1 GCA_022616395.1 Planctomycetia bacterium
GAGCTCGATCTCGAAAGCCCCGCTCTCGGCGGGCTTCGTCTCCCGCTCGCGGCGTGGGCACTTGCAGTCGGTGGGCGAACACTGCTCCTGACTCTCCGTCGGCAGTACCCATCTGCAGTAGAGGCCGCTCGCGTCAACAACGCAGCGGCCTGGCTAGAAGAGCTCGCCGCGCAACACTCCCTGATCGTCGCCGTCACCCACGCGTCGTTTCGACGGCAGCTATCTACTCGACTCGTGCAAACTGGCTGGCAGGCCGAACCAGGCCGCCGCTCGCTGCAGCACTGGAGCGCGTGGCTCTTCAGACGACGTCCTAACAGTTCGATCAACGCCATCATTCAGAAGTAGGCGTGGATCATCGCCCGCGCCGGAAACGGCGATAAGGAGAAGGTGACCTTTTGGGATTCTCGCACTAACTTGAAACCTTTTCGAAGAGCGTCGGTTGTGATTGTTCGGGAACTATGAAGTTGCTCAATCCCACACCAACCAAACGGAATCGTTGATCAGGAGATGCTGCGACGCGTTCTCGCAACGAGAGAGCAATCGCCGTGAATTCCTCGCAGGTAGCGGGAGGGCTAGGCGGCGTGTGGCTGCGTGTGATGATGTTGAAGTCGCTCGTCTTCAACTTCAGTACAACAGTTCGCGCGATACGCGCTTCTTTCCGAGCAGCCGCCCACACCTTTTCAGCAAGGCGTCGAATCAGCTCCTCTGTCTCGGAAAGCGGCAGGTCACGCTCGAAGGTGTCTTCGGCGGAGATCGACTTCGTTGGCCTGTCGGACACTACCGGATTGTGGTCAATGCCGTTCGCCAGTTCATAGAGACGACGGCCATACCGACCGAACTTGCTTTCAAGCGCCTCCAGACCAAGTCCGCGGAGGTCTCCGACTGTTGCGACGCCCAATCCCTTCAATCGGGTTTCCGTGACTTTTCCCACACCGGGAATGCGACCCACGGGAAGCGGCAGGAGAAACGCGCTTACATCGTCCGGCTGAATCACAAAGAGTCCGTCCGGCTTGCGCCAGTCAGAGGCAATCTTCGCGAGGAACTTGTTCGGCGCGACTCCGGCGGACGCGGTGAGGTTAAGTTCCTCTCGAATCTGGCGCCGAATCATCTTTGCCACGCGTGTGGCCGTGGGCAAACCCAACTTGTTCTCTGTCACATCGAGGTAGGCTTCGTCGAGCGAAAGCGGCTCAATCATGTCCGTGTGCCGCGAAAGGATCTCTCGCACCGCGCGCGAAGCGGCTTTGTACCGCGTGAAGTCGGGAGGAATAAAGATCGCGCCGGGACAGAGACGCTCCGCTCGAATCGCGGGCATGGCGGAGCGAACGCCGAACCGCCTGGCCTCATAGGAGGCGGCGCACACGACGGAACGATTTCCGCGCCAAGCGACGATGACTGGCTTGCCGCGCAAACTCGCGTCGTCACGTTGTTCGACGGATGCGTAGAACGCATCCATATCGACGTGC
>JAKEEV010000564.1 GCA_022616395.1 Planctomycetia bacterium
CGCTTGCGCAGCTCTTCGAGGCGGGCCTTGATCTTCGATTCGTGGCCGCGGTCGGTGGGCTGATAATACTCGACGTCCGCCGGGATGTATTCCTGATCGACCCAGCCGCCCGCGAAATCGTGAGCGTACTTGTACCCGACTCCGTGGCCGAACTGTTCCTTCGCGCCGCGATAGTTCTTGTCGCGCAGATGCAGCGGAACCGGCAGCGTGCGACCTTCCTTCACATCCTTTGCTGCCAATTCACCTGCCATGTAAGCCGCGTTCGACTTCTGAGCCGTCGCGAGGTAACACACGCAGTGCGCGAGGTTAATGCGACACTCCGGCAAGCCCACTTTCTCCACCGCGTCCCATGCCGCGTTCGCAAGCACAAGTCCGAACGGGTCCGCATTCCCCACGTCCTCCGATGCGAAGATCACCAGCCGCCGAGCGATGAACCGCGGGTCTTCGCCGCCTTCGAGCATGCGCGCCATCCAGTACAACGCCGCATCCGGGTCGCTTCCTCGAAGACTCTTGATGAAAGCTGACGCGGTGTCGTAGTGCGTGTCGCCCGTTGGGTCGAACTCGATCACCTTCTGCTGAATGGAGTCTTGCGCGAGAGCCAGATCGAAGAGGATCGTGTTTTCGGAGCCGCGACCGTCAGGGAGCGATTGTCTTTGATCGCTCCCTGACAGTCGCGGCTCCGATGGGCGTGCGTTCTCCGGTGCCAGAGCCGATTTCACTCCGATTTCCAGAGCCGTCAGCGCCCTTCGGGCATCACCGTCGCACGCTTCAACCAGAAACGCGAGCGCATCATCGGTAATCTTCACGTTCAGATTGCCCAGTCCGCGTTCCTTGTCGGAAAGCGCGCGAAGAATCAGCGTCTTGATGTCGTCACGCGACAACGGCTCGAAGCGGAAGATCTGACTTCGCGAAAGTAACGGCGTGTTGATCGCGAAAAATGGGTTCTGCGTGGTTGCGCCGATCAGAATGACGACTCCATCCTCCACGTCCGGCAGAAGCACATCCTGTTGAGCGCGGTTGAAGCGGTGAATTTCGTCGATGAACAGGATCGTGCGTTCGCCCAGGTCTTCGAGATGCCCGCGTGCTTCGGTAAGAACCTCGCGCACTTCCTTCGTGCCGGAGGCGACCGCGTTGAGCAGAGCAAATCGGCTCTTGGTGTGGTTGGCGATGACGTGAGCAAGCGCCGTTTTGCCGCTGCCGGGCGGACCATAGAAGATGAGCGAGTTGAGCCGGTCCGCGAGCAGCATCCGGCGAAGTAACTTCCCCGGCCCAAGAAAGTGCTGTTGGCCGACGAAGTCGTCAAGTGTTCTCGGACGCATCCGAGCTGCCAGCGGACGAGCCAACGCGCGATTCTCTGCCCGCATGTCGTCAAAGAGATCAGCCACAAATCACCAGAGGTCAGAAGTCAGAGATCAGAGGACAGTATCAACCGTACCTGAGCCGGGACCGGGATGGAAGCTCGGACGGCATTCTGTCTTCTGGCTTCTGCCTTCTGACTTCTGTTCTCTGTCTTCTGTCCTCTGTCCTCTGATCCACTCACTTCTTCTTCGGAGGTGGGGTCAGTTCCACGATTTCCAGCGAACGTATCCAGACGGTGTTCCCTTCACCCACGGACGTGTTGTCGATCACCATTCGCACTTCAACCTTCTCTTCTTCCCGCGGGCGGACGAACGACGTGGTGGCGGTCTTCCATGCGGTTGTGGTGCCAGTGAGTCTGGTCGAGGCGATCCCCTTGTAACCGGGAACGACGTGAACTGTCATGTTGCCCGTCGCGTCGTTCTCGGTGCGGTAACTCACCTTCACGCGATACGCCTTGCCCGGCTGAAGCGACAGCTTCAGTCCGCCCTCCAGCGCAAAGAAGAACTGACTGGACTTTTCGTCGTTGAGGTTCGTCAACCCCAGCGCGGGCGAGCCAGCGTGCGTGTCTCGTCGGAAATCGCCGACCGCGTTCTCCTTCCAACAGTGACAGCCGATTCCCGCCGGAAGCTCCTCCGCGGTGCCGCCAATCCGCATGCCCCGTTCCTTCTGCACGCGGAACGCCGGTATCTTCGACACATCCAGCGAATAGATGCTCGGTCCTTCGACCCAGTTCGCGGGATCGTTTGGATTGTTCGCGGGTGTGGGGTTGGTTTTGGGAGCGGGATTGGTTTTCGGAACCGGCCCAGGCCGACCAACCTCGGCGACCGTGATCGAGCGCACGTAGAGCGTGTTCCCCGCACCGTATTCGTTCACATCCACCAGACAGCGCAACGGGCTGTTTCCGCGTATCGTCACCAGTTCCACTGTCTTCCAGTTGCTGTTTGAAGCCGGCAGGGTGACTCGGTCCGGCACCTTTCTGTCGTCGGCATTCTGGACGTACATGCTCCCGCGCGCCTTGCCACTTGTCCGATAGATAACCGTGATGCGGACGATCTGACCCGGAGTGAACTTCAGCCCGATCCCGTTGGCCGCTTCCAACTCGATGCCGATCTGAGCCGAGACCACGTTGTTGAGGTTCGTGTAACCGATTGCCTTGACACCGTGGAACGGCCCACACACCCACTCGCTCTCCGTCTCGGGTTTCCATCCGCCAAAGTAAATGCCGGCAATCTTCGGGTCGTCTTCGCCGCTGGCCTTCTTCTTGCCGGTCTTCGAGTTCTTGAACCCCGGTAAGTCGAACGCATCGAGCTTGAAGACGACCCGATCCTGACTCGCCGGGTTCGGTTCGATCACGCGAACTTCACGGAAGCGAACGCTCGCTGTAGGCGATGGATCGCCATTGTGAAACTCGAAGAACCCGCCGTTCGCTCCCTTGATGTCGGCGACAATCTCCTCGGTTCGCCAGCCAGTTCCTCCAACCGGCGGACGCGCGATGTCGAAGGCGGGTCGCTGATCCCTCGGCTTGAAGCGGACGATAAAGCCCTTGTCGCGGACATTGGCCATATACTCGATTCGCAGCCGAACGACACCCGAAGGGCTATTGAAGTACGGCATGAACAGCATCGCGGAGCCTGGCCCCGTGGCATTACGAACTCCCAGAGCTGGCCGGCCGTCGGTGTCCTCCGCGAACACTTCCATCTCCGTGTCCTTGTTGTAACACTGCGCTCGCCAACCGGTGGGCAGCGCGCCGGGGCCGGTCTGAGAGACCAGCCGGTATGTTTTCCTGTTGGCGTCTCTCGGATCGACCGACAGCCCCGAGCGAATCACGAACGGCTCGACCTTGCCGAAATCGGAACCGAACCGCACGCGATTCAGCGCATCCACACGCACCAGTTTCACCGAGCGCACGTGGAGAGTCTTCGTTGCGCCAATCGTCTGGTTCTCGATCACAAAGCGAACCGGGTCGCCTTGCCGGTCGAAGGGAACCTCTGCTGTTTGCCAGGTGTCGCTGGTTGAATCGACCACCCGGAACGGCGCTACGGACTGGAACTGGAATGTGTGAACACCAACCGCCATCTTCACACCGGGCGGAGCGCGAAACTCGATCCGCACCCGGTACGATTCGCCCGGTGAGAGCTTCACGCCAATACCACCCGATGGGATTGCCTTCTCCAATTCAAATGCCAACTGCACACCAGTCGCACCAGCCAGTCGCGTTAACCCGATTGCCGCAACGCCGTCCACGGTCGCAGCGCTAAACCGCCCCTCCACACTCGGCCCATTGGCAAGGACCGACACTCCGGATGGGAGCGTTCCACGTTTCCCTTCCACCACAGTGCCACCCCGGAGCCTCACCTGGAACGGCGCGACCTTCGCCGGGTCAAAGTGGTAGACCAACTCACCCTGAGCCGGTTCAATCTTCGGCGGATTCGGGTTCGGATTGGGATTCGGGTTGGGATTGAGTTTTGGCTGCGGGTTGGGATTGGGGTTTGGGTTTGGGTTCGGGTTCGGGTTGGGATTCGGGTTCGGCTGGGCTTCTGGCGTGACAACGGGCGGAGTTTCTGTCTTCTCAGGCGTCTTGTCGCGCCCGAACGCCAGCCAGCCGCCCAGTCCCCCGACCAAGAGGACCGCGGCGCCAATTCCCGCGAACGTGAGCACGCGCTTGCGCGGCCAGGCGTTGGCTTGAGCGCGTTTGATGGTCGTGGTCGCGGGCTTGTTCCTCACGGTCTCGGACGCGGAGATCTCGTCGGTCGCCTTCACCGCCTCCGAGGGATCGACCACCGACGAATCCGTCGCCGGATCACCTGGCACTCGCAGTATCAGAGAACCGTTGCTGTGAGAGCGGTCCTGAAGAGCAGCGGCGATGTCCGCGCCCTGGCCGAGCTTGGTTCGAGACAGCCCCGCGAGAACGCGAGCACTGTTGGCTGTCCAGGGTGCCAGCGCGGCAATCACTTCAGCCGGAGTCTCGTAACGCAACTCTGGCTTCTTGGCCAGCATCTTCGCCACCACCGCGCTTAATCCCCTTGGCAGAGTGGCATCCAGTGAAGCGAGCGTCGGTGCGCTCTTGAGCTGATGTTGAAGCAACTTCTGTGTGGTGTTCCCGCCAAACGGAGGCTTGCCGATGATGAGCGAAAAGAAAGTCGCTCCGAGGCTGTAAATGTCCGCGCGAATGTCCACGTTCGGGCTGTTGATCGCCTGCTCCGGGGCGATGAAGTCGGCCGTGCCCACCACCGCGCCGGCATCGAGTTGCTCGGTGAGCTTGTCTCTGTCACTGGCCGAACGAGCCAGCCCCATATCCAGAATCTTGATCGCTCCCGACTTGTCGCGCATCAAGTTCCCCGGCTTGATGTCGCGGTGAATGAACCCCTTCTCGAAGGCATGTTGCAATCCGGCCGCGGCCTGAGCGATGTACTCGGCGGCCAGCGTGTACGGGATCGCTCCGTCCCGGTCGATGACCTGCTGAAGCGTCTCACCCTCCACAAACTCCATCACGAGATAAGGCGCATCATTGTGCCGCGCGACATCGAAGATTCGGACGATGTTCGGATGATCCAGAGCAGCGGCCGCGCGTGCCTCGCGCAGGAATCGCTCCAGAGCCAGCTTCTGATCCTCACCCTTGCCCGAAGCCGTCAGCACCTTGATCGCAACCTTGCGGTGCAACTCGATGTGTTCGGCCAAATACACCGCGCCCATCCCACCGCGACCGAGTTGATCCAGTACCACATACGATGCGATTCGGAACCCCTTGTGCCGACCCGCGAGCAATTGCGAAGCCTGAAACTTCGTCAAGAAGCCCGCCTTCACCAGCGCTGCGGCCATCTTGGGCGGTTCTGGCGGCAACGAGTCCAGAGGAGGGAGCGCATTCACCCGTTCGGGTGACATGACACCACTCTTCTTGACCAAGTCGAGAAACTCGGCGGATGAAGCCGGGGCGGTGGCGGCCATAGGTGGGAATCGTTCGGGAGGATGGGCGAATGGTCAGCGCGCAAGCGCCAATTTAAGCATAGAACGGAAATGCGCCCTGTGCCGAGTGAATGGGAAGTAACGGAAATGCCACCCAGAGAATGAGTTAGGAGCCGGTCCAACGCGAAAAAAGACCGTGTTCCACTCCCAGTTGATCACACACACGCCCCACGATGAAATCGACCATGTCCTCGACCCGCTGCGGGTGTGTGTAGAACGCGGGCATCGCGGGCAACACGACCGCGCCCGCCTCAACGACGCTCACCATGTTCCTCAGCGCGATTAACCCTAACGGAGTCTCACGCGGAACGAGAATCAGTTTCCTGCGCTCCTTCAAGTGAACATCCGCGGCACGGTGAATGAGGTTCTCGGAAATGCCCTGCGCGATCGCGGCGAGTGTCCCGGTACTGCACGGACAAATCGCCATTCCGCCGGTGAGAAACGACCCGCTCGCGATCCCCACGAAGAAGTTTCGGAAGTGATGATAGTGGAGTCGAGATAAGTCCAACCCTTCCGACCGCGGACCAAGTAGAGCCAGCGGATCAAATTCACCCTCGCCGAGTTGCACCGCGCGGCTGAGTTCGTGCGCGAACACTTCAGCGCCCGCGGGGCTGATCGTCAGATGCACATCGCGCCCCGCGCGCAGCAGCACCTCGACCAGTCTCACTGCGTAAGGCGCTCCGCTTGCTCCAGTCATCGCCACCACGAGATCGGAGGACATGTGGTTCCTCGGGTAATCACAAAGTAGACATGGTGGAGAGTTGCCGTGACCCCTCGTCAATCATCCGCCCTGTGGGGCCGAAAACAACATTCCAAAGCCCTCTTGACAGCGCCCTCCCGCCAACGTTAAATTCTGCGCGACCGTTAAAGGGCATCACATCCACATGATTGGCCACGGTGGAGGTTGTCACAATGAACCTGAAGTACCGTTGTCTGGCCGTGGGTCTTCTGTTACTAGCGGTCTTCCTCGCCCTGCCCAAAAGCTCCTCAGCCCGTCAGCCACCACCAGAAAACACTATCAAAGATCACGCTGGTGGACACAACGGCGAAGGGCAAGATCAAGGTAAGCGGGAAATTCACAACCAAGCCGGGTGTGACGCTCGACAAAGTCATTGTCTTCGCGTTCCCGGTGAGCGGTGGAGTGATGGCGGGGCAGGAGGAGGTCAAGAAAGCGCAGATCGACCAGACGAAACTGACTTGGGGAACGGCGGAACTGAAGATTCATGTCTACAAGGACATCTACGCGATCCGCGCAGACGGGTATTTCTCCGATAATATGAACGTCGCCATCGCCTCGGAGTATGCGCAGCACCCGGCTGACGGCGACCCGCCCCCACCCCCGAACCTGACTTTCTCCTGGGATCCCACTTTCCCACAAAGTATCGCAGCCAAGACGATCTCTTGTGTGGGAACCTACACCGGCAAAGTCAACAAAGACAACAAAGGAACTCTACTCGCCGTCCCCACAGCCGGGGGAACGCACAGCGTGACAACCATGAAAATCAACCCACCAAAAGCCTGGCTCAGTGATCCGCTCCTCATGGTTCCGACAGGTGGGATCATGTACAACGTGGTCGGAGCAGCAGCCGATGACGGAGGGAAGTTCTACTCCGCGCCGTATGTCACCATATCAGTCAAGGAGTAACAGCGCAGTGTCGCGAGTGTTCCAAACAGCGCATCTTCAAGGAGGGTTCTCATGTCGAGGCGTATCGGTTTTTCACTGATCGAAGTGATCGTGGTAATCGCGATCATCGCCATTTTGATTGCGTTGTTACTGCCCGCGATTCAGCGCGTGCGCGAGGCGGCAATGCGCACGCAGAGTATGAACAACCTTAAACAGATCCAACTGAGTGTCCACAACTTCGCCTCGAACCACAAGGATCGCGTGCCAGCGCTCAATGGCGATCCCAACGGGCCGAACCCCCACAAGTCGCTGTATGGAGCCATCCTGCCATACATCGAACAGGGCGCGATCTACAACGAGTTGTACAACCGCCCAGGTGGACCCAGTGGAAGGGAGAACTTCTTGTATGTTCGGGTGTACCTCAGCCCTGCGGATCCGAGCCTTGACAAGAAATGGGCGAACTCGGGGGTGACGAGCTACGCGGCCAATGCTTGGGCGTTCCAGCCGGGCTATACCCTCGGCGCGTCGTACCAAGACGGCCTGACCAACACCATTGCCTTCGCGGAGCATTACGCCAACTGTGGCGGAAGACTCCATTTTCTTTGGGTGGAGTATTACGTTGTGTCCTTCCAGTTGCGGCGGGCGTCGTTCGCCGACAACGGAGAATCAATGTATACCACAAGCCCGCCGCCGTATCACATCAGCTATGCTGACGTGTACCCAGTGACGAAGGGCAACCCGCCTGACTCTGGACCAAGTCACGCAATTCAGTTGTACGCTCCAGACGGAACCCTTCAGCAAATCACGACACCATTCCAGACGGCTCCGGCTGTCGAGGACTGCCACGC
This sequence comes from Planctomycetia bacterium, assembly GCA_022616395.1. Taxonomy (GTDB): domain Bacteria; phylum Planctomycetota; class Planctomycetia; order Gemmatales; family Gemmataceae; genus Gemmata. The sequence goes on from JAKEEV010000564.1 coordinate 7,795, forward strand.
TGCCATACCCCAGACTCCGCACAAGGGAGGAATGCTGGTGGGAATGATGGATGGGAGCGTGCGGACTCTCTCACCCACAACCCCGATGAACACTTTCTGGGGTGCTGTCACACCCAACGGAGGAGAAATCCTGCCCGACTGGTGAACCCCGTGTTCTGTCTTCCAATCTCTCCTCCCGCCCCCCACAATGATTGATAGTCACTTTCGCTTCATTGTGTGGAACGAGATCATGCGCCGATGCTGCTTCGCTCTGCTGTTGCTCCCATGCGTGTTGACCGCGACAGTGGGGCTGGCGCAACCGCCCTCCCCTCCCGCCACTCCACCCGCTGGGTTAGCGAACTGGCCGTTCGACGAGATCACCCTGACCAACGGAGCGAAGTTCCAGGGACTGATTCTCTTGGAAAGCCCCACTGGTATGCAGTTCCAGGCGGTCTCGCGTCCGCCAGGTCGCCCCACGGTCACGCTCACGAGCTTCTTCAGCAAGGACGAGATCGCGAAGGTGAAGCGCTTGACCGACGACGAACGCAAGGTACTCAAAGCGAAGCTCGCGGAACTCGACCCCAGCGGTGAGGGGGAACGCAAACGGATGGAATCGCTGGAACTGGTCTCCGCGGACTGGCCGGGCAAAACGGGCGGGGCGAAACTCTACGACTCGGATTACTTCACGCTGCTCTGTAGCGGCTCGGAAGAACTGGCGCGCCGATCTGCCGTTCGTCTGGAACAGATTTACACAGCCTTCGCCAGATTCCTTCCCCCGACGGTCAAGGACCGACAGCCCACCCGCCTGTTGCTTGCCACCGAGTGGGACGAATACAAAACGCTCCTCGGACCCGCAGGCGAACCGAAGCTCCTCAACCCCGCGGTCTACGATCCGAAGACCAACCGCATTCTGTGCGGCAGCGAACTGAAGCGACTCGGCACCGAACTGCAATCGGCCCGCATCCACCACGCGCAACAAATTGAAGGGCTTGACACCTACGAGTCGGCCGTCCGCAAGCTCTACAAGCAACCGGAACTGAAGCGCTATCTGGATATGATCGCTGTTGAGCGCAGGCGGGTGTGGGTCGCGGATGCCAACAACGGGCGGAAGTTCGACGAGGCGACCGCGCGGCTCTTCGCGCTACTCTATCACGAGGCGTTTCACGCCTACGTCGCGACGTTCGTTTACCCGCCGATGCCCATCGAACAAGTGAAGGCCGGCAAGGGCACGGGCGAGCTTCCGCGCTGGTTAAACGAAGGGCTGGCTCAGGTCTTTGAAACCGCGGTCGTGGAAGCGGGAGAGCTGCGTGCTGACCACCCCGACAAGGACCGACTTGCGCGCGCGAAGGACTGGCTGAAAGGCAAGGTCGGCGGGCCGCTCATCCCTCTGGGCGATCTGCTCACAACGGGCCGAGATGCATTCCTCGCGCTACACGCCGATCAGAAAGTCGCCTCCGACCGCGCCTATCTCTCAAGCTGGGCTTTGGCTCACTATCTCACGTTCGACCGCCGACTGATCGGCACCAGCGCGTTCCACAAGTATCTTGTCGCGGTCAATTCCGGCAATGATCCAAAACAGGCATTCGCAACGCTCGTCGGTCAGCAACTCCCAGCCTTCGAGAAGGACTGGCACAACTACCTGACTCGACTGCAACCCAATGGGACGCTGGCAAAGTAACAGGAGACGGGAGACAGGAGTCAGGAGACAGAAGATAGGAGGAAGACAGGGGACAGGAGACAGGAAACAGGAAACAGAAGACCGGGGCTTCTGCGCGCGGACCACCAGGAGCGCGCGCTCGCCGGTGCCGGTGGGCGCGGAGAGCCAGCAGGGCAGCCACTCGAAGTCGTCCTCCC
>JAKEEV010000565.1 GCA_022616395.1 Planctomycetia bacterium
GGCCCACGCCGGCCGTTCGCCAACAACACCCATGCCAATACTCACACTCGCTGGGAAAGACCTTCGCCTGTTGCTCCGCGATCCGCGAAGCGCGGTCATGCTGCTTATCACGCCGCTGTTGCTGATCCTCGTGCTGGGGCTGGCTCTGGGCGAAGGCTTCGGAGAGAAACCAGACGAGCGGCTGCGAATCTCCATCGTGAACGAGGATCGCGGGCTGTCGAAACCCGTTTCGTTCCCCGAAAAGAAGTGGTCCGATGTGGTGATTGACGATCTTAGCGCGACCCAGGACATCCGGCTGGAGATAATCACTGATCGCGCTGAGGCCGAGAAGCTCATCGCCAAGAACAGGCGTGCCGCTGTGATTATCTTCGAGCCGGAGTTCAGCGAGCGGATGCACCGCTGTTCGTTCCTGACACACGCGGACCCGCCGCCAGTGAATCCGCTTGGCCGCGACGGAGTTCGACTCGATCAACTCGGTCTCACGTTCATCACCGATCGCACGCAGCCGGTGTCTGCTTCCATCATCGAGCAGGTCACGCAAGTGACTCTCTTGCGGGTGGTCATTCCGTGGATGATCGGCAAGGCGTTCGCTCGCGTCGGAGACGACGACTTCATGGAACTCGTGGCTCAGCGGCTGATGAAGGTAAAACCAATCGAGCCAGAGGTGTTGGAGCAACTCGACCCCGTCGTGCAGAAGTTGCTCAAGGCGCTCACCGAAGACAACGAGTTCAAGGGTCTGGTCGCCGCGGAGTTTGTGAAGAAAGACTTCGCGAAGGTGGCGAGCGACGCGGAGGTGATCGACCGCCGGAAAAAGGAGTTCCGGGACGCGGTTCACCAGGCATTCTGGAATCCCAAAACTGTGGAACTCCGTAAGCGGCTCGCCAAGGAGATCGCCTTCGGCGAAGTGCTTACGCCCGCGGTGCGCAAGCAAGTCGGCCCGACGGTGAAGGAAGGGGTAGGCGATCTGTTTTCAAATTACAACTTCCAGGCAACGAAGTGGTCCGATCTGGTGAAGAGCGAAGACCGAAGGGGAACCGAAGCTAACCGCGTCGAGTTTCAGGACACTTCCGGCAGCGGAATGCTCAACCGCGGAGCGCTGCGCTACCAGATTCTGGTTCCTTCCTACACGGTGCTGTTCGCGTTCTTTTTGGTGCTGAGTGTGGGCTGGCTGTTCGTTGCGGAGCGCAAGCACGGCACACTGGTTCGTCTGCGCGCTGCACCGCTTACGCGAGCGCAGATTCTGATGGGCAAGTTGCTCCCGTGCCTTGCGGTATCGCTGCTTCAGGGCTTCTTCATGCTCCTGGCGGGGCGGTTGATCTTCGGTATGACGTGGGGATCGCGCCCGGAATTGCTTCTGCCGCTCGTGGCCTGCACATCGTTCGCGGCGGTGGGGCTTGCGATTCTCGTGGCGAGCATCGCGCGCACGGAAACGCAGGTCGCGGTATATGGAACGCTCATTGTGCTGGTAATGGGTGGCGTGAGCGGTTCGCTCATGCCTCGTGACCTGATGCCGGAGCAGATGAAGACCGCGAGCCTCATCACTCCTCACGCGTGGGCACTCGATGCGTACAACCAGCTCCTCGCGACACCCACACCGGACGTCGCTGCTGTACTCATTTCCTGCGTCGCGCTCATCGGCTTCGGGATTGCCTTCACCGCAATCGCGTGGTGGCGGATGGATCTGGAGTGAGCGCCGCGGTGTAAGCCCGACGGTGGGTGAAGACACCCGCTCTCTGACCAGTAGTATCAAGTTGGGACAGGGGACACGGATGCTGTTTTCAGCCCACCTCAGCCAACTTCCCACGGTCAGACGAGGTCGGAGGCTGCGACTCCACAGAAACGCTACCCGGCACGCCCCGGCAGGTCAGCGAGCCGAGGACCGCGAAAACACGCAAAAAGAGAATGGCAACTGGGGTGGACGGATGTTCACATTAAGTGTAGAGTGGAGAATGGGTTGGGAGCGATCTTTGACAACTGAACTACCAAGCCAGGAGAAATCATTACCGCCACC
>JAKEEV010000566.1 GCA_022616395.1 Planctomycetia bacterium
CCGGGTTGCTTCGGAGCCAGAGCATGAACCGGGTCTGAACCCGGAGGCGGATTAGTGGTGCTCATGGTGACCCTCCGGCAGCAGGAACGCCTGGTTGTCCGGGAACAGCGGACGCTGCTTGAGTTGCCAGACGAAGTACAGCCCCCAAACTCCTCCGACTCCGATAATCGCTCCGACATCCATCAACCACGATGGGAAGTTGCCGTGAGGAGTCGCGCTCGGCGCGATCCACCACACAACATCAACCGCGCAGATGACTAACAGGTACGTTGCCACCCAGCGCAACCGAACCGGATGCAATTTCACATCCCGGAACAAGAGCAGCAAGAACGGCAACGCGAAGTGCAGAGCGATCAGAGCCGCGGAGACATACCACCAGCCCGACATTCCGCCATCGTAGTTGGACCGCTTCAGGTAGAACGGGATTTCCTCGGGGAGGTTCCCGATCCACACCAGCATGTATTGCGAGAACGAGGTATACGACCAGAACAGAGTGAACGCCAGCATCAGCGTGCCCATGTCAAGCTGGAACTTTGGCCGCATGTGCCCCGCGAACGGCGGCCGGCTCGCGAGCAACAGGAACAGAGCCAGACAGAACGCGAAGCACGTGAGGAACTGGTTGATCGTGAAGATCACCGGGAACATCGTCGAGGCCCATCCCGGTTCCAGTGACATCACCCACTGAGTCGCGGCCGCGGTGATGGTGATTGCGAAGACAATCAACCCCGGCCCGGAGATGTTTTGAAGCTTCTCCAGATTCCGGTCGATCACCGTCCGGTCGGTCGCGTCCGAGGCTTCTTTACCCCACTTGTTGAGGAAGTAAATCATCGTTCCCCAGATGCCGAACAGAACTACGCCCACCACGATGAACCCCGCAGGAGACAGGAAGCCGAAAGTACCCTCGTCGCGTGCTTCCTGATCTTCCTTCTTGCGCTCTTCAATCATCATCCGCTTCATCACCAGCCCGGCCTTGATGGTCTGAGTGCGCTTGTCTTCGGGTGGCGCGTTCGGATCGACCTTCACTTCGGTCACTTCGGCGTGTTCAGGCGCACTCCACCAGTACGGAGAGAGATCTTTCGAGACGACGAGAACCGCAAGCGGAAGGAAGAGCACCACGAATAGAGGCAACGTGCGCGTCGCGGCTTCGAGCGGCCGACAGAGGAGCAAGCCCCACGAAGTCTTCGCCACGTAGCGAATCATCAGCAGAGCCATCGCGCCAAGCGGCAAACTGAACCAGTAGATGAAGCCGGAGAGGTATGCAACGCCAAAGCGAGTCTTGGCCGCGTGCTGGTCGTGCGCGCTGGAGACGTTGGCGAGGCCCGCGATCAGATAGATCGCCAATCCGCCGATGGCCGCGATCATCGCGATGCGTGTGTACGCGCTCCAGTCGGGCTGGTCGGTGTGCGCTGGCGGCGGGGGCGGCGGCGCGGTTGAGTTGAACGTCGGCGGATTGGCATTGGGGTCGGAACTCACGGCTTACCTCCCCCGATCCGCGTCATGACCGCTGGCGGCAACATCCCACCACCACGGACTGGACTGGCGTCTTGACTGAGTTGCAGAACTCGGATGTATGCAATAATTTTCCACCGATCAGCCGGTGGAATCTGGGCGGAATAGCTCGGCATCCCACCGAACCCCTTGGTAATGACCTCGAAGATGTAACCGACCGGAACCTCACGCATCTTCATCGGGTCTGGATTCTGCCTGAGTGGATCCCACAGTGCGTAACCGCGGGAAATGCCCAGCCCCGGCGGCATCTTGATGTCCACTTCGGTTGGCGTGACCTTGCGGGTGTGGAACGACGTAGGGGTGAGATACCCGCGTTCCCAGATCTTCCCCTGCCCGTTCCCCAGTGGACCGTGACAGACCGCGCAGAAGATGGAGTAGCGATCCTGCCCGCGCTTGAGGTCTGTTTGCGTGATCGGGAACGGGAACTCCTCCACGTACACTTCCGCCACGACGAGGGGCGACTTCTTGACCCAAACTCCATCCTTGTTCTTCTCGTAGTTGTTCCGTTGATCGTATCGCGGGGAGCCGAAGGCAAGTTTGCGGTTCGCCTCGTTGAGTTCGTCAGGAGTGAGTTTCCAGTCGATCTTCGGTTCCTTCGCCTCTTTCACTTCGGCGTTGTACTTGTAAATCCGGTCCCATTCCTGTCGAGTCAATCCGGTGACAAGCGGATCGCTCTCCAGGTATTGAGCGCGGTGAATCACTCCGCGTTCCAGCGGCCGGTTTGATCGGCCATCGCCGAACGAATCGCTCGGCTCGTACGGCCGATAGTATGGCTGATCGGCCATCTTCTGCCTGCATCCTGACGCAAACGGAAGCGCTGCGAGCACAGCCAACACGAGCACTCGCGCTCGGTTTTTCATTCCGCATTCCGAATTCCGCATTCCGAATTTCCAGGAAATCATTCCAGCACCTCCTCGACCGAGAGGGGGTGGAGTTCGTTGAGGAACGCACGGGTCGCGGCCGAGTCGTACTTCGGATCGGTCGCTTCGATGCACATGAAGAACCGATCTCTCGTCGCGCGGTCAAACTTCGCGCTGTTAAACAGCGGGTGGTGGTATCTCGGAAGTCCGCACAGAGCGATGAGCGCGAACAAGCCCGTCAGAGCAGTGGTCAGCACCATCATTTCAAATGTGATGGGCACAAACGACGGCCAACTGAAGTACGGTCGACCGCCGATATTGAGCGCGTAGCCCCAGGTGTTCGCCCAGTATTGCATTGTGAATCCGGCAGCGGCTCCGGTGAGGCCGCCGATGAACATGATCGGCCCCATCTCGGACTTCGGGAAGCCCAGCGCATCGGCCGCGGCTCCCACCGGATAAGGACTGTAGCCGTCCATGTGCGAGTAGCCGGCTTCGCGCGCTTTCGCGATTGCGTGGGCCATCGCATCTCCGGTCTCGAACTCCGCGAGCAGACCATACACGACCGGTTCGGTCGGCTCAGTGTGTGGGTGGCCCGGTTCGTGACCGGTTGCGGGAGTGACGGTTGTACTCACGGGGCGTTCTCCATGATCGAGTGCCCGCCGCCGCCACCCTGCTTCTTGGGCAGCAGTTCTCGCATTTCCGTGATTGAGATCATTGGCAGGTAGCGAATGAACAGGAAGAACAGAGTGAGGAACAAGCCCAGCGAGCCGAACATCGTGGCGTAATCCCAGATCGTCGGCTTGTATCGGCCCCACCCCGACGGGATGTATTCGCGAGTCAGCGTAATCACGATCACATAGCGCTCGAACCACATCCCAATCAGCACCGAGATGCTGATTAGCTCCATCCAGAATGCGCTTCGTCTGATCTTCTTCGACCAGAGGAACGTGAGCGGGAAGAAGCAGTTTGTGGTGAGCAGTATCCAGTATGACCACCAGTTGAGGCCATACATGCGCTGAAGCGTCGTGCCCCATTCGTAGAGCGAGTGGCCGTACCACGCCATCCAGAATTCGCTGTAGTAGCCGTAAGTGACGAGGAAGCCCGTAGCAAGCATCAGCTTGCCCATGATGTCGAGGTGGTGGTCGGTGAAGAAGTCCTCCAGTCCGTACCACTTGCGTATTGGTATCGCCAGAGCCACCACCATCGCGAAGCCGGAGTAAATGGCCCCCGCGACGAAGAACGGCGGGAAGATGGTCGCGTGCCAGAGTGGAACAATCGACACGGCGAAGTCGAAGGACACGACCGTGTGGACCGAGAGCACAAGAGGCGTGCTGATGCCCGCGAGGATCAGATACACCTTCTCGTATCG
>JAKEEV010000567.1 GCA_022616395.1 Planctomycetia bacterium
CAGCGACCGCCGCGTGTTTCACCATGATGAAGTGGGCGCTGTTGGTCGCGACCGCCTTCGGCGTACTCATCGGACTTGCGCGCCGCGGATGGCTGGCCGTTGAGAAGCAAGAATCTTAGTAGGACAGGCTTCCAGCCTGTCACTTCAAAGACAGACAGGCTGGAAGCCTGTCCTACGAAAACCACACCACACGAGGTCACGTCAATGACACCTTCGCGACTGACTCTCGCGCTTCTGGCGCTCTTCTTCGCTTCCCCCGCGATCGCGCAGCCTTCGGTGCCTCCGACGGAGCCATACAAGCCCGCGGTCGCGGAGTTGGAGAAGCTCATCAAGCACGAGGTGGACGACAAGAAACTCCCAGCGCTCTCCATTGCGCTGATAGACGACCAGAAGGTGGTCTGGGCCGCGGGGTTCGGCTTCCAGGATCGCGCGAAGAAGATTCCGGCCACCGCGGAGACCATCTATCGCGTTGGCTCGGTGTCGAAGCTCTTCACCGATGTCGCGGTGATGCGGTTGGTCGAGGAAGGAAAGATTGACATCGACGCGGACGTGACGAAGTACATTCCCGACTTCAAGCCCGCATACAAGAAGGGCGAGAAACCAATCACGCTGCGGATGCTCATGGCGCACCGCTCCGGCCTCATTCGCGAACCACCTATCGGTAACTATTTCGATCCCACCGAGCCAAGCCTGGCGAAGACGGTCGGAAGTCTCAACGGCATCGGGCTGATTTATGCGCCGGAATCGCGCGAGAAGTATTCCAACGCGGGCATCGGCGTGGTTGGCTTTGCGCTGGAGAAGTCGCAGAACGAGCAATTCGAGAAGTACGTTCAGCGTCGCGTGATTGATGCACTCGGCATGAAGTCGAGTTCGTTCCTGCCGACACCCGCGGTGAAAAAGAATCTCGCGGACGCGGTGATGTGGACCTATCACGGCCGTGAGTTCCCGGCCCCGACGTTTGAACTCGGCATGGCCCCGGCCGGCTGCATGTATTCCACCGTGCTTGATCTCGCGAAGTTCCAGTCGGTGTTGTTCGCGGGAGGCAAAGTCGGCGACAAACAGTTCCTGAAGGCCGAGACGCTCGCGGAGATGTTCCGCCCGCAATACTCCGAGGACAAGAAACGTGGATTCGGCCTCGGCTTCTCTGTCTACGAGTTCGAGGGGAAGAAGCGCGTCGGTCACGGCGGCGCGGTCTATGGCTTCGCGACAACGTTCTCCGCGCTCCCGGAGGAGAAACTCGGCGTGATTGTGGTTTCTTCGCGCGACGTAGCTAACGCGGTCACCGGCCGGATCGCCAGTGATGCACTTCGGCAGATGCTCGCGGTGAAAGCGGGCAAGCCGCTGCCGAAGATCAAGATAAGCGAACCACTCGCACTTGAAGAAGCCCGCCAACTCGCCGGCCGATATCGCTTCCGCGACCGCTGGTGCGACCTCGTCGAGAGTTTCGGCAAGCTCTACTTGCTCACGGACACCGACCGCCAACTGAGCCGACTGCGCAAGTTCGGCAAGAACCTCATCACCGACGATATCCACGACTGGGGACTTGAGATCGCCGTCGAGGGGGACGAAATTACCTTCGTGAACATCACGTACACGAAGGAGAAGCCGGCCACAACACCGCCGGCCGAACCGCCCGCGCGCTGGAAGGGTCTTATCGGAGAATACGGCTACGACCACTTGCCGCTCTACATCTACGAGCGCGACGGCAAACTTGTCGCGCTCATCGAACTCACCGAGATCAATGTGCTCACGGAGGAATCCGAGAACGTGTTCGCGTTCCCCGCGACTGGCGGAATGTATCACGGCGAGAAACTCGTCTTCACGCGCGACGCAACCGGTCGCGCGACGAAGGTGACCGCCGCGAACGTTGTCTTTGAGCGACGGAAGCTTGATGGCGAGGGCGGCGAGACGTTCAAGCTCAAGCCGGTGGGGTCCATCGAGAAGATTCGCAAGGCTGCACTGGCCGCAAAGCCTCCTGAAGAGAAAGGCGAGTTCTTGAAGCCCGATCTGGTCGATCTCGCGACCATCGAAGGCATCAAGTTTGACATTCGCTACGCGACCGACAACAACTTCCTCAGCACGCCCTTCTACACGTCCGCGAAGGCGTTCATGCAGAAGCCCGCGGCACAAGCTCTTGAGCGCGTTCACAAGAAGCTCAAGGATCGGGGCTACGGGCTGCTCGTGTTCGACTCGTATCGACCGTGGCACGTTACCAAGATGTTCTGGGACGCGACACCCGAGAAGTTCCACAACTTCGTGGCCGATCCGTCGAAAGGCTCGCGGCACAATCGCGGATGTGCGGTCGATCTCGGTTTGTACGATTTGAAGACAGGCAAGCCGGTCGAGATGGTCGCGGGGTTCGACGAGTTCGCCGACCGCGGCTTCCCGGATTACCCCGGAGGCACCTCTCGTCAGCGCTGGCACCGCAACTTGCTTCGCCGATCGATGGAGGCCGAAGGCTTCACGGTGTACGAAGAAGAGTGGTGGCACTTCGACTACAAGGACTGGAGGAAGTACCCGATCCTGAACAAGACCTTCGAGGA
>JAKEEV010000568.1 GCA_022616395.1 Planctomycetia bacterium
GGCGTAAGCCCGCCGGTGATTTGCACTGTCAATCACCGGCGGGCTTACGCCGCGCCGCTCACCAGATCATTCTTGCGGATACAGAGCGGTGCTCAGGTAGCGTTCGCCGAGGTCGGGGAGGACGACGACGATTACCTTGCTGGCATTCTCCGGGCGCTGAGCGACCTTGATCGCGGCGCTGGCCGCGGCGCCGCTGGAGATGCCGCACAGCATCCCTTCTTCCTTCGCCAGTCGCCGAGCCATCTCGAACGCCTCGTCGTCGGTCACCTGAACGATTTCGTCGATGACCGCGGTGTTCAGCACATCCGGCACGAACCCAGCGCCGATACCCTGGATTTTGTGAGGACCTATCGGCTTCACCTGATCGCGCGGAACTCCCTGAACGATGTGTTGCGTGAGCACCGGACTTTGCGTCGGCTCCACCGCGATGCACTTCACCGAGGATTTTCGGCTCTTGAACACTTCCCCGCAGCCGGTGATTGTGCCACCGGTGCCGACTCCGCTTACCAGAATGTCGATTTGCCCATTTGTCGCGCGCCAGATTTCTTCCGCGGTCGTCTTGCGGTGAACTTCGGGGTTCGCGGGGTTCTTGAACTGCTGAGGCATGAACGCTTTCGGCTCTCCTCCGGCTTCCAGGAAGAGTTTCGTTGCCTCCGCGACCGCTCCCCTCATGCCATCCTCGCGCCGAGTGAGTATGAGCTTCACTCCAAACGCTTTCAACAACCGTTGACGTTCAAGCGACATGCTTTCGGGCATCGTCACCGCGAGCTTGTATCCGCGTGCCGCGCACACAAACGCCAGGCCAATGCCCGTGTTGCCGCTGGTCGGTTCGATGATGAACGTATCGCGATTGATCTTCCCGGCTTTCTCGGCCGCATCAATCATGGACACACCGATGCGGTCCTTCACCGACCAGAGCGGGTTGAAGTTCTCCAGTTTCGCGATGACCGTGGCTTTCGCATTGCCGACGACATGCCGGAGTTTGATGAGCGGCGTGTTGCCGAACGTCTGGGTGATGTCATCGTAAACGTGCCCGCGAAGGGTGCTATCGGTGGCCATTTGGTTCCTCCGCCAGAAGTGTAAGTATCCTGAGTCGGGTTCTGCACTATCGAGAAGTCTAAGCGGCCGCGGGGAATGGGACAAGCCAGCCGCGCTCGGTCTTCGGGAAGCCCTCGAACGGCAGGCAGTCGCGGTTACGAGCGGACCGCTCGCCCAGCGGGGTTGGTGGTGTAACTGCGCAACGACATCAAATTGGTGTGATGCTTCTGACAGACCGCTTAGGGCAACAGATCGGCAACGGGAATGCTTGCGACTGTCGTTCCGTTGAGGACCAGTGGCACCACGTCACCCGGCACGAAGTGTTGCACGGAGGCGTACGCTGGCGAAGTGCCTGGGCCGGAGGGTTGTGTGTACACTTCAATTCGCCGGTCTTCGAGATTGACGATCCAGTAGCAAACAACATTCGCGCGAGCGTAAATGCGTGCCTTGTCCTGGCGGTCGCGCATAAGCGAGGTGTTCGCGACTTCGATGAGTAGACCGACATCGGGCGGGGTCGGATGATGCGTCAGGTATGTGCGTGAGTTGCCCCGGACGATGGCGAAATCGGGTTCCGGTCGGCTGTCAATCAACGCGAGTGTTTGCTGAATTCGAACGAACCACCCCGCGGGTACGACTCGGAGGATGTCGTGGATCACATCGATTGTCCCGTCGTGGGCAGGGTCGCGCGGCATTTTGAGCACCACGTAGTTTTCGAGAAGTTCGACCTTGTCGTCGGGCGTCAGGAAGCCAGCCTTCACCATCGCGTCGTAGCGCGCGGTGGAGAACGTCGCGATGGAAGCGTCGTTGAGAAACGTCGGCGTGTACGGGACAGAAGTCGCGGCTGTGGACATGCGGAAACCTCCGGGAGCAACACCTCGGTTATACCGTGAACGGCATGAAGTGTTCCAGCCGGGTTCAGGAGCAACAATTACCCCACCGGCATGGGTTCGCCGTGATAGAGGTGATGCGGGCGGCCTTCGGAGTCGCTCCACGAGGCGGTTTTGGGTAAGCCCAGAGCAGAGTAGATTGTCGCGGCGAAGTTTTCGGGTGTTTGTGGATCTGTCGCGGGGTAGCCGCCGGTCTTGTCGGAAGAGCCGATCACCTTTCCTCCCCTCACTCCTCCTCCCGCGAGGAACACGGATTGGACCGCGCCCCAGTGATCGCGGCCCGGACCCTTGTAGTGCTGGACAAGCGTGCTGATTCGCGGAGTGCGCCCGAACTCGCCGGCCATCACGATGAGAGTGCTTTCCAGAAGCCCGCGTTGCTCCAGATCATCGAGCAGCGCGCAGAGAGACTTGTCGGTTGGTGGAAGAAGCTTCTCCTTGAGGTGTGGGAATGCGTTGCCATGCGTGTCCCACGTCTCGTTGTTGCCCAGGTTCACTTGCACCAGGTTCACGCCTGCTTCAACCAATCGAGCGGCCATCAGAAGAGACCAACCGAACGAGTTGCGGCCGTAGCGGTCCAGATCCTTCGGATGAGCCTTGTTCAAGTCGAACGCGGCCCGCACGCGAGCATCGGTTAGCAAACTCACTGCATCCGCGCGAGTGCGATCAAACGCCCCGGCATTCGCGGCCGCATCGAGCGTCTTCCGCTGAGCATCGAGTTGCTTGAGTATGTCAAGCCGACCGCCGAACCGCTCGCCATCTACTCCTTCCGGCAAGCTCAGATCGGGAATCGTGAACGTCTTTCGCTTGAACTCGTAAGGCCGCTCCTGGTGATCAAATTCGTACTCCGGGAATGCACCGTAAGCCTTCGGCTCGAATGCGCTCGCTTCAATAAGCCACGGGTCGCGTGCCCGGCCCATCACACCCGCGAACTGACCAGGAATGACGCGGCCGGTGTTGTGAACGATCTTGTCTGGAAGCACGATTGCCGGAGGAAGATTGTTCCGCGCTTTCGTGACCGCGCCGGCAATCGCCGCCAAGCTCGGGTAATCGGTCGGCTGAGGCTTGCTTGGATTGAAGCCCACGGGCGTGTCGCTTCTCCCGGTGAGCATGATGTGATGACCGAGCGAGTGGTCATTTGACTTGTGCGTGAGCGACCGCACCAAAGCCCACTTGTCGGCACGAGTCGCAAGCTTCGGTAAGTGTTCGGTGATTCGCAAACCGGGCGTCTTGGTCGCGATGGTGCCGAACTCCCCGCGGATCGTGTCGACCGCGTCCGGTTTCGGGTCGAAGCTCTCGTGCTGAGCCAATCCGCCGGAGAGGAAAATGTAAATGACCGACTTCGCTGTGTGCTTCCGCTCCGCGCGCAGAGCGTTGAGTTCTCCCATTCCCAGACCGAGCAGCCCAACGGCTCCAGCCTGGAGTGCCCTTCGGCGAGTGATGCGCGGATGTGTGAACGCGAGCATGGCGAAGCTCCGGCGAGATTGCTTCAACTATCCCGCAACAGCGCTTTCCACGCAACTGGTTTTCGTAGGACAGGCTGCCATTCAGTGCCATTGGGCTGGAAGCCTGTCTGTATTTATCGGAGCCGGAAGCGTGAGCGACGGTGTTTTGATTTGGGTAACCCGTCGCTGATGCTTCCGGCTCTGAATGTGTAAGAATACCCGTCGCTGACGCTTCCGGCTCTGAATGCGCTCAATGCCTGCCTTGATTCATTTCGCATCGCTGCCTAGAATTCCGCAGGCTTGCAGCTTCTCTACCCAGTTCCCACTGGGCCGACCGATACGCGGGTCTCTCCACACCACACCCGCCGCGTGCTTCCCGGATCTACGGACGTAACACCGCCCGCACCCCGGTTGGTCCCGCGCCCCGGCCGGCATATGATAAGCTACAGCCGAACACGGTCATCCGCGTTACGTGCTTCGTAGACTCATCCCCCTCGCGGGAGACGGCGTAGATGTATGAGCGATTCACAGACCGCGCCAGGAAGGTAATGCAGCTGGCCAACCAGGAGGCGCAACGCTTCAACCACGAGTACATCGGTACCGAGCACATCCTGCTTGGGCTGGTGAAGGAAGGATCCGGCGTTGCCGCCAACGTCCTGAAAAATCTGGACGTGGACCTGCGGAAAATCCGCCTTGAGGTGGAGAAGATCGTCCAACATGGTCCAGGCGGCGAGCAGGTCGTCATGGGCCGGCTGCCGCACACCCCGCGAGCCAAGAAGGTGATCGAGTATTCGATCGAGGAAGCTCGCAACCTGAACCACAACTATGTCGGCACCGAACACCTGCTCCTGGGCTTGCTCCGAGAGCAAGAGGGAGTCGCGGCTCAAGTCTTGATGAATCTCGGTTTGAAGCTCGAAGATGTTCGCGAAGAAGTCCTGAATCTTTTGGGTCATAACATGCCGAACGAATCCGAATCCAGCGGCAGCGAGCGCGGCGGGTCGTCCGAGCGCACGGGCCGAAGCAAATCCAAAACCCCCGCGCTCGATAGCTTCGGCCGCGACCTGACCGAACTCGCCCGACAGGGCAAGCTCGATCCCGTCATCGGTCGGCAAGCCGAAATCGAACGCGTTATTCAAATTCTCTCCCGCCGACAGAAGAACAATCCCGTTCTTCTGGGTGAAGCGGGCGTCGGCAAAACAGCCATCGTCGAGGGGCTTGCTCAACTCGTCGTCGATCAGAACGTGCCGGAACTCCTTCGCGACAAGCGCATCGTCGTGCTTGACCTCGCCATGATGGTCGCGGGCACGAAGTATCGCGGACAGTTTGAAGAGCGCATCAAGGCAGTGATGAACGAAGTTCGCCGGGCGAAGAACACCATGCTCTTCATCGACGAGCTTCACACGCTCGTTGGAGCCGGCGGCGCTGAAGGAGCAATCGACGCGAGTAACGTGCTCAAGCCTGCACTTGCTCGCGGAGAAATCCAGTGCATCGGAGCAACGACTCTCGATGAGTACCGCAAGTACATCGAGAAGGACGCGGCTCTGGCCCGCCGGTTCCAGGCAATCATCGTCAATCCGCCAAGCATGGCGGAGACCGTGGAGATTCTCAAGGGTCTTCGCGACCGCTACGAGGCTCACCACCGCGTCCAGATTACTGATGGCGCTCTCAAGCAGGCGGTCGAACTCTCCGAGCGCTACATTTCCGGCCACTGCCTGCCAGACAAGGCCATCGACGTGATCGACGAGGCGGGTGCACGAGTGCGTCTGAAGGCCATGACCCGGCCACCGGATCTGAAGGAGCTTGACGAGAAGATCGAGAAGCTCAATCAGGAGAAGGAAGCCGCGGTGATGGAGCAGGACTTCGAGAAGGCCGCTCACCTTCGCGACCAGTCAGAGAAGCTGCGCAAGGAGAAGGAAAAGACTCAGAAGGAATGGCGCGAGAAGTCCAAGGAGACGGATGGGATCGTCGATGAGGAAGTGGTCGCCGAGGTCGTTTCCAAGATGACGGGAGTGCCGCTCAAGAAGGTGGGCGAGGACGAGACGAAGCGCTTATTGAACATGGAAGCCGAGTTGCACAACGCGGTCATCAGCCAGGACGAGGCGATTCACGCCATCGCGAAGGCCGTCCGCAAGAGCCGCAGCGGAATGAAGGATCCGAAGCGGCCCATCGGGAGCTTCATCTTCGCCGGGCCAACCGGTGTGGGTAAGACGTTGCTCGCCAAGCAACTCGCGAAGTTCATGTTCGGCGACGAGAACAACATCGTGCAGCTCGACATGTCGGAGTACATGGAGAAGCACAACGTTTCGCGGTTGGTTGGCGCTCCTCCGGGCTACATCGGCTACGAAGAGGGCGGTCAACTCACCGAGAAGATTCGCCGAAAGCCGTATTCGGTGGTGTTGCTCGATGAGATCGAGAAGGCTCACCCGGATGTGTGGAACATGCTCCTTCAGATCATGGAGGAAGGCCGGCTGACCGATAACGTCGGCCGAACGGTGGACTTCAAGAACACCATCCTCATCATGACGACCAACATCGGGGCCGAGACCATCGTCACGTCGGACGACATTAGCAGCGCCTTCACGAAGGGGCTGAAGAAGGACGCCGAGACCAGCTATCAGGACATGCAGAAGAAGTTGAAGGGACGGATGGAGAAGGAGTTCCGGCCGGAGTTCTTGAACCGACTCGACGAGATCATCGTGTTCCGCTCGCTGACCAAGGAAGACCTCAAGGCGATTGTGAACATGGAGCTGGCGAAGGTGGCCAAGCGGATTGCAGATAAGGGCATGAAGTTGGTGGTGACGGAAGAGGCGAAGGAGTATCTGATCGAGAAGGGTTCGAGCCTGGAGTTCGGAGCGCGTCCGCTGCGCCGGGCCATCGAGCAACATCTCGAAGACATGCTCGCCGAGGAACTGCTCAAGGGCACCTTCCACGGAGCGGACACCCTGACCGTGAAGGTCGTGGAGGAGAACGGCGAGAAGAAACTCAGCTTCGACGCCAACGTTCCGACGCCCGCTGTCGTCGGCGGTGTGCGACCTCTGGTAACTGAGTCGCAATCGTGAGGAAGCGAGCTTTTTGAACCGCCCTTCGCGGTCGCGACTCGCTCCGAATGAATGAAAGCAAAACAGAAGGCCACCGGCTTACCCCGGTGGCCTTCTTCTGTTACTGTGGAGTCAATTCACTTCTCTGATCGCGGTGCGAGGGCTTGTCATGTACGAGCGATTCACGGATCGGTCCCGCAAGGTGATGCAGTTGGCCAACCAGGAGGCGCAGCGCTTCAACCACGAGTACATCGGTACCGAGCACATCCTGCTTGGGCTGGTGAAAGAAGGGTCCGGCGTCGCCGCCAACGTGCTGAAGAACCTCGACATTGACCTGCGCAAAGTTCAGCAAGAGGTGGAGAAGATCGTCCAACGTGGGCCAGGCGGAGATGAGGTTCGCATGGGGCGACTCCCGCAGACGCCCCGCACCAAGAAGGTTATTGAGTACGCAATCGAAGAAGCTCGAACTCTTCACCACAACTATGTCGGAACCGAACACCTGCTCCTGGGACTACTGCGTGAGGAAGAAGGTGTTGCCTCTCAAGTGCTGATGAATCTCGGTTTAAAGCTGGAAACGGTTCGCACCGAAGTCCTGAATCTCCTGGGGCAAATCACGTCAACCGTAACTCCGACCATCGAGCCGTATGTGGTCGTGGACAAAACGCCCGGTGTGTTGCCCCTTCCACCTCAACGAGTCACCGACGAGCAAGTCCAACTCATCCGCGAACGCATCCAGCACTTGAATGAGTGGAAGGAAAAACTCGTCGCCGGGCAGGAGTTCTCGCTGGCCGCGAAGTGCCGAGACGAAGTCGAAGCACTCAGCCGCCTCGTCGCGTGGTACGACTGGTTCCGCAGCCAGCAGCGGTGAGTAGGACAGGCATCTTGCCTGTCTGAAGCAATGACAGGCAAGATGCCTGTCCTACTTCATCTTGTAGATGATGTACGCTTCGTCGCGATACACTTCGGCCAGGTAATCGGCCGCGAGTGGCTTCTCCTGGGTCGTAACGACGTGCGTGATGCCCTCGTCCTTCAGTTGCTTGTGCCGGCCGGGCGCATTCCAGGTGCTGTTTGTGGTCAAATCTGAAGCGAACTCCATTCGCCGATTCCACTCCTCGACTTCCACCGGTGCATACGGCACCGACTTGAAGTCCACATAAATCCGTGCTCCGCTTGCGAGCCGGAATCGCTGAAGATCAACCGGAATCTGATTTGTCCCCGGCTTGGGCCGCGGAGGAGGAGTAAACGTGTTCGAGACTGCCCCGCGACCGCTCTTCACGTTCGGAAACTGCACCAGTAACAGATACACATCATCCGGTCCGGCGTTCGCGCGGACGTGGTGGTAGAGTCCGCGTTCTCCTTCGATCATGGGATAACCGAGACCGCACGCGGTCACGATCACACCGCCCACAACAAGCGCGATCAGTGCGGCCGGCACAATCCACTTAATTCGGTCCCAAGGGGTCCGCCGGTGGCCGCGGAGAATGGGACCTATCGCCACCACTTCGCCGAAGGGTGGGGGGCAGCCACGAGACATCCATCGCAGCCAAACGGCCGCAATCACAGCCGTTGCCACCGGCACAAGCAGCACCGAGATTCGCCACGGGAACGCAAGCGCGAGGGAATCGTTTCCCGTCGCGAGTTGAACCCCCGTGAGCGCTGCTCCGCATGCCGTGGTGAACGCAAGCGCGCGACCAAACGGCTCGCGGCGAATGAGGAGAAGTGCAAGAACCACCCACGCGACTTGAAGACCGGCCACAACGTCGAACCAGCGCGTGATAACGCAGTGATGCGGAATTCGCGTGTGAACCAGGAGGTGAATTGCGTGGGTCGCGTTGTCATCGAATGGGTTGAATCGCCAGAGAGTGAACGCAATCACAGGCGAGACCACCGCCAGCGCGCTTCCAGCGCTTGCGAACGCGGTGCGGGTGCGTGCCTGCTGCATCAATTCCAGCCAGAATCCGAACACGAGGATCGCCGAGGGAAGCAAGTACGTTGAGTGGAACCAGCACGCGCTCGCTGCAAGCGCGCCGGCCAACACCGGCCGACCGTTGGCGAACGCTGCCAGAGCCACCAAGAGCAACACGCCAAACGCCGATGGCTGAATTCCCGGACCGAGCAGGTACTGAGCCGCAACACCCGCTTGGAAGTACCACGGATAGTCCACGCCGGTGAGTTTCACCGACGCCCAGCGCAGAATCGCCGCGTGTGCGGCGGTAAAGAGAGCGGCGAAGGTGATACGAGCCGCACGCGAATCGGGGAAGTCGGGTACAGCGCTCACCAGCCATCGTGCCGCGAGGAAGTAACCCATCAGAAGCGCGAAGTACGCGACCTGAAGCACCTCCGGGCCGACTGTTGAGTAAGTCAGTGCAACGAACGCGGAGAACAGCGGGGTTGGATCGCGCGTGTTCGCCAGCCAGTCGTGTTCGAGGTGGCCGTGACCGGCGAGAGCAGCCCCGTGCAGCAGATATTGATTCTGATTCGAGAAGTAGAGCGGCGATTGCGTGTGCGCGATGGCAAACGCAACCGCGAGCAGAATCGCTTCAAGAGTGTGATCACGACCGAGGGGAGGTGCGGAATTCGACATGCGACTGTTGTACGAACGCTACCCGCCGACTTCCTCCAGCCTTCGTTCCAGATACCGGCGTTCGGCGGAGTTGGCGACCAGCGCAAGCGCCTCGCGATACGCAACTGCTGCCTCCGCGAAGCGCCCGGCTCGACGGAGAAGATCGGCTTTCGCCGCAGGGAGCAGATGATACCCCGCAAGCGTTCCCCGCCGCTCGATGTCTTCTACCCAGCTCAAGCCATCGGGCACTCCGCTTGCCATTGCCAGCGCAACCGCGGCGTTTAACTCAACCACCGGCGTCGGCGCGTGTCGTAACAGAGCGCCATACAAAGCCGCGATCTGGAACCAGTCGGTCTGTTCGGGTGTCGGTGCGCTTGCGTGCAGCGCGGCAATCGCGGCCTGAATCTGATACGGCCCCGGTTTGCGAAATGGGAGCGCTGAGTCGAGCGCGGAAGTGCCCTCTTGGATCTTCGCGCGGTCCCACAAGCCGCGATCCTGTTCTTCCAGCGGAATGAGAGCGCCGTCGGCCGAGACACGAGCAGGTCGCCGGGCATCGGTCAAGAGTACAAGCGCGAATAGCCCGCGCGCTTCCGGCTCATCCGGCATCAGTTCAGCAACCAGACGCGCGAGCCGAATCGCTTCCGAGCACAAGTCGGGGCGAATGAGCGAAGGACCGTCGGTCGCTGTGTGCCCTTCGTTGAAAATGAGATACACGACTGCCCGCACCGCCGCGAGTCGGTCGGGAAGATCGTCGGGCCGCGGAACTTCGTAAGGAATCTTCGCGTCTCGGATCTTTTGCTTGGCTCGAACCAGTCTCTGCGCGGTAGTAGATTCGGGTTCGACGAACGCGCGGGCGATGTCGCGAGTGGAAAGCCCACCGAGGGTGCGCAGCGCGAGTGCAACTTGAGCCGACTGAGCCAGAGCCGGATGACAACAGGTGAACACGAGCCGTAAGCGGTCGTCCGGAATGCCGGAAACATCTTCGGTGTCTTCCGCTTCCTCACACGGGATGTGATGAAGTTCGGAAGTCAGAGCGGGTGCGGTCTTGCGCTTGCGGAGAAGATCAACAACTCGTCGGCGTGCGGCTGTCGTGAGCCACGCGGCGGGTTTTTCGGGCAGGCCATCGCGCGGCCACGCACGCAGCGCGTGGGCGAACGCATCCTGAAGCGCGTCTTCGGCGAGATCAAAATCGCCCGCGAACCGGATCAACCCGGCGAGCACTTTCCCGCTCTCTCGGCGGAAGACCTGATCCAGAATCGCTGCGATCATTGTTGAAGATTGTAGTCCTCACGCTCCGCGTGAGGTTCGCTCGCCGCGCGAGCGAATTCCGTTGATGCACGACAATCCCGCCGCTTCGCGGCGGCCTCACGCGGAGCGTGAGGACTACAATGAAGACACTACATCCCCGCGATGGTGCCGTCTGCATTTGTGGAGACACCGAGCGGGCGCACTTCGATGCATCCGTACTGCGCGCCGGGACACTTCGCGGCCCACTTGATCGCTTCATCGAGATTGGGCACGTTGATGATGTAATAGCCTCCGAGTTGCTCCTTCGTCTCTGCGAACGGGCCGTCAGTCGTGGCCGTTTTCCCTCCGCGCACTTTCACTGTCGTCGCGGTCGCAACAGGCTGAAGGCTCGCGCCGCCGCCCAGCACGCCGGCCGCGGCCAGATCCTTGCTGTACTGCATGTACTGAGCGAACACCGCGTTCATCTCGGCTTCGGACAGGCCGGTCCACGCCTTCTCGTCACCGTAAATCAGAATCATGTACTGCATCGAAACACTCCTTTGGATGACCCGCAACATGCGGGGGCACCTTCACGACGCACCGCGACGGGCGGAATCGACATTCTCGGGCAACAATTTTCCCTGAATCACACCAAAGCCTTGTCGCCGAAGGCTTTCTTCAGCGCGGTGCGGGCCGCCTGATGGGTCGTGCCCGCGCAGATGTGATTTAACTGCTTCATGTGCGGGCAACCCGCTATTGCTTTGGCCGCGGAGGTGGTCAGTTCATTGTCGGAGAGGTGCAGCATGTCCACGCAGGCCATCGCGGGCCAGTTGACGAGCGAATCGATCCCGGCCGCGGTGAAGTTATTGCCCATCAGGTAGAGAATTGCCGGCGCGCGGTCGCTAAAGCCCTTCACGAGTCGCGCGGTGGCGGATTCCGGCAAGTAGTTGTAATCGAAGTCGATGTAGAGCAACTCCGCGGCTCGCGGGCTTGCGGTGATGGCAGACACATCATTGAGGTTCAACCGACAGCCGTGGAAGTCGAGCAGCCGCAACCCTCCGCGGGGGGCGTTCTCCAGTAGCTTGCGGTCCAGCCCGCGCACCTGGTTGCCTTCGAGGTAGAGGATCGCGAGGTTCTTCAGGTGAGCAGAAGAGATCAATTCCGATGCTCCGCGACCGGTGATCTGGTTGTTCTCCAGGTCGAGCCAGCGCAGATTCGCCAGGCCCGGCATGTTCGCCAGCACTCGAGCCGCGGAGTCGTCGAGTCCGCAGCCGATCAAGCGCAGTTCGCGCAGTTCGGTGAAGCCCGCCAGTTCCTGCACGTTGTTTCGGGTCCAGTTCCCGTCGCCCTGAATCTGCAAGCGGGTGATACCAGATCGGGTTGATTGTTTTTTGTGGTGGGTCAGAGCGGGGGAATCAGTGATCGTGCGTGTGAGGGCGCCTGCTGCCTGCCCCGACTTGGGGTGGCGTTCCCCTCCC
>JAKEEV010000569.1 GCA_022616395.1 Planctomycetia bacterium
ACGCCTGCGACCCGGAGCCTACGCTCCTCCACCAACCGATGAAGGATGGTAGTAGGCCCGCCTTGCCGAGGGCTTTTCGGACCCGCGACCGTCAGGGAGCGCAAATCAGAGCCGCGACCGTCAGGGAGCGTAAATCAGAGCCGCGACCGTCAGGGAGCGTAAATCAGAGCCGCGACCGTCAGGGAGCGCGAAACAAAGATCGCTCCCTGACGGTCGCGGCTCTGATTCGTGCCGCTCGGCAAGGGGCACCTACTCGCTCACGCCACACGCCCGCACGCCTTTGCCCTTTACGCGGGTGAGCGAGTCGCCCAGGTCCGTGCGGGCGGCTTCAACGAAGCCGAGCAACTTCTTGACCACATCCGGATGCTTCTCCGCGACGTTCACCTTCTCGCCGATGTCTGTGTCGAGGTCATAGAGCGCCAGTTCCGTCTTCTCGATCTTGTAACCATGCCGACTGGCAATTCCGCGTAAGCCGGACGAACTCATCGCTTCGGGCTTCTGCTTGCCGTGATTGGCCGGTTTGCCGTCGGTTCGCGTGGGGCCGTTCACGCTCAGGTATTCGTGAGGCAGGTGGAGTTTCCACTTGCCCGACCGAACCGCGTGCAGTTCATCCCCTGCGAAGAAGAAGTACGCGTCATGGGGCGACTTCGCGTTCGCTTCCCCGAAGAGAATCGGCGCGATGTCCTTGCCGTCGATCTTCAGTTTGGGTTGCTCAGCGCCCGCCACCTTGCAAAGCGTGGGAAGAAGGTCGATGGTCATGAGTGGGGTGTCGTTGACGTGCTTTGTGGGAACCTTTCCGGGCCAGCGCGCAATGCCCGGTACGCGCACTCCGCCCTCGAAGGTCGTGAGTTTCCCCTCGCGAAGCGGCCCAGCGCTGCCCGCGTGCGTGCCATACGAGAGAAACGGCCCGTTGTCGGAAAGGAAGATCACCAGCGTGTTCTTCTCCAGGTTGTACTGCTTGAGTGCCGCGAGCACTTCGCCCACGCCCCAGTCGAGTTCTTCCACCACATCGCCATACAGCCCCACAGAAGATTTCCCCTTGAAGTCGGGAGAGGCGAAGATCGGAACGTGAGGCATCACGTGTGGGATGTAGAGGAAGAAGGGTTCGTGCTGATGCTTGGCGATGAACTCCACCGCCAAGTCGCTAAAGCGTCGCGTGAATTTCGACTGGTCTGGGTCTTTCTCGAGGATCTTCTCTCCGCGATAGAACGGCAGTGCGGGCAGGTTGGGCATCGTGGGGTGAAGCGGGCCGTTGTCGTTGGAGTACGGCAGCCCCGCGAAGTCGTCGAATCCGCGTTTGGTGGGCAGAAACGGCGCGCGGTCGCCGAGATGCCACTTGCCGTAACACGCGGTTGCGTAACCCTTCGCCTGGAGCAACTCCTGAAGCATCCGTTCATCTTTGTGAATGCCGACCTTGCTCAGGTGATTCAAAGCTCCGGCCATCGACACGCGATTCGCATAACAACCCGTCAGCAGCGACGCGCGGCTTGCGGAGCAAACCGGTTGCGATACATAGAAGCTCGTGAAGCGCGTTCCCTCCGCCGCGAGTTTGTCGATGTTCGGCGTCTTGATCTTCTTGTTGCCGTAACAACCCAGATCGCCGTAGCCGAGATCGTCCGCGAGGATGAGCACGATGTTCGGCGGCTTCTCCGCGGAGAGCGTGGGAGCGGAGAAGGCGAGAGCACAGACGAGTGCGAGAAGGTAGCGTGTCATTGGGAAGACTCGGAGAGTGTTACGGTTCCGTATCGACGCGGGTCTTGATCGGGTTGGCTACGTCATCGGGCACGAGCGGGAAGAACCTGTATCCGGTGCGCTCCTCGACAGTCGCGACCGACACGCGATACTGCTTCCAGTCGCTTGTCACGGTCTGGTCGTTGGGCATCCACACCGCGATGGTTCGCGTGTTGGTGTTCGGCACGGCCTCCTTGTTTGGCAAGACGAGCACCACTTTCCACACCGACGCCGGCACGGTGATCCGAGTCGCGCTGCCGATGGTTTGCTGCGCACTGATTCTGCCGGTGCCGCCTTGACCGTGTGGCCCACACGCGATGTATAACTCGTTCCCCTCTTCGGCGATGTTGCGGCAATGATTTTCGAGTCGCCCCCAGCCTTTCTGATTGTTGTTCGGTGCCTGCGGGACGACGTTGGTCATGTAGAACGTCACGCGGTTGTTCTCCGCGGTGTCATCACGATCCGCTGAAGGACACATGTGTCCGCGATCAAAGCCAAATCCATCGTAATCATCATGCGTGATGCGAATGAATTCGCGTGGCAAGTCCGGGTCTGGCTCGAACCTCTCGCGGCGTTTGGTTTTCCCGATGTCGCTTTTGGTCAAGTTCCAGCACACCCAGTTTGGGTTCTTCGTGTCGTCGTTGTATGAGAGAACGTATTGCGGGCGCTCGATCAGGTACGCGGTGCGATTCGCGGGATCGGTCTTCGCTTCTGCTGGCATCCCGAAGCGAACGTTGCGGTTGGCGAGCGTTTTGACTTCGCCCGGCGTTGGTTCGGGCTGCTGCTTGCATCCGCGAATCTGCGCGAAGATGACCGCAACCACCAAACACCCCACGATGACCAGCACGCGCTGACCGGGCGTGAGTCTGTTCAATGACCGCTTTGCCATCGCGCAGCTCCGCGAACTCGAAGCATCAAGACGCCATTCTCGGCATTGCTCCGCGCGTTCCGCAAGCCATTTTCAGAGAAGTGCCGCTTGCGAACGCGATTCCGTTCGCCAAGAGAGAAAGTCGGCCGGCCTTTCAAGGCCGTCATTTCGTAAGACCGCCCTTCTGGGCCGTCGCGCAAAAAACAGACGGGCTAGAAAGCCCGTCCCACGAAGAGAAGATAGTTCTTCTTCTCAGAGCTTCGTTGTGATGTAACCGCGAAGGGTTCCGCCGAGTTCCTTCACCCACGCGCGCAAGCCCTGGAACTCCGGACGCTCGGCATCGGCTTCGCGCGTTACCAAATAGACCGCGTCGGCCACCGGACACGTTGCGTCACGTTCTGGCGAAACGCCCCACACGCCCGCATCGATCAGCACCCAGTCGAACCACTGCCGCAACTGCCCGACAAGCTTCGGCAGGTCGCGGCCAACCGTCGCGCTGAGTGTTGCGCTCGCGTCGGTGAGTGCGCCAGCGGTCAGCGCCTGGAGATTCGCCACCGAAGTTGGTTGAAGCGCCCAGGGAAGCGGCAGGTGATGACCGAGGACTTCCGCCAGACCGGGCGAAGGACGCAGAGCAAGTTTCGCGGAGATGCCCGGCCGCGTGAAATTCGCATCGAGAACCAGTACTCGCCACCCTTCGCGCGCAAGCGTGATGCCGAGGTTCAACAACACCGTTGTCGTGCCCGCTTCCGTCGCCGCGGCCGTGAAGACCAGAGCGCGCGAAGTCGCTTCCGGGAGTTGCCGGGCGATCTCGTCGCGCAGGGTGCGGTATTCCCCACTGACCGGATGATCGGGGAAGTGGAGCGCGACCAGGCCAGGATCGGGACCATCCGACAGTGGACGAACCGAGCGCTGGGCGACATCGTGAAACCGCACGGAAAGCACCGCGGGGATCAGTGCGGGCGCGGTTGGCGCTGGTGGTGTAGGTGAAGTCGGAGCAGCGATTCGCGGAAAGGCGCGAGCGCTGGGTTCCGGGTTGACTTTCACTTCGGCGGTTGGTTTGGCGGGCGAAATTGGCTTGGTCGCCGGTGCCGATGTGGGAGAGAACACCGGTCCGGCTGGTCCGCCGACCTCGATGAACGGCGTATCTTCCGCCTCGACCACGAATTGCTCGTTGTCGTCGTGCGGTTCAATCGCAACCGGTCTCGGCGCGCTCGCCCCGGTCATAACGCTATACACCCGGCTCATTCCGTGCCTCTGGCCAAAGGTGGTGTTTCGTTGCGCTTAGGCCGATCGCTTGCGGCTTGTCTTGTCTTTCGACGCACGAGGCGCTGCGCGTTCATCCGCTTCGCCCGCGACGGACTTTCCCTTGCCGATCCGTTCCGGTTCTACCGTGCGTGCCGGGTGCGGAAGTAGCACCGCGTCGGCCCGTTCCTCTGTTTCCGGGAGCGAGACCCCCAGACGACTCAGAGCCTCGCCGACCGCCTCCACATCGACCTGCTCGGCCTCCGCGTCCGCTGCCAGCTCCAATGCCAGCCCTGCGGCTCGATTCAGTGAGCGCGGAAGTCCCGCGCACGCTCTGGCGAGCAGTGACACCGCGCTGTCATCGAACACAGTCGCCGGGTCTCCACCGGCGGCTTGCACCTGATGACGAAGATACGCGGTCGATTCGTCCACGGTGAATGGTTCCAGCGCGCAGCGCGCACCCACTCGACTTGCGACAAGCGCGTACCCGGACGTCGAGAGCCAGCCGCGCAGAACCGGCTGAGCCACCAGCACCGCGAACACCGCCGATCCGCGGCGAGTTTCCAGATTGCCGAGCAAACGCAACTCTTCGAGCGCGGAGTGACTTAAATGCTGGGCCTCGTCGATCACCAACACGGTGGGGAAGTCGCTCGTCGCGGAGTCGAGCAACTGCCCGGTAACCGCCAGACGCAATTCCTGTTCACTTAATCCCTGATAAGGCTGACCGAGATCGAAGAGAATCGCTTGAAGCAACTCGCCAGGGCGCTCCGCATGCGAATTGGGGAGCAACACGCGAGGCACTTCCGGCAACAGATCGTCGAGCCACTTGCGCGCAACAAGCGATTTGCCGACACCGGGTACTCCGTCAATGAGAACAGCCGGCTCTCGGCGCGCAAAAGCCGCTGCGAGTGCCGCGAGCGCGGACTCGTGAGAGGGCGCGGGGAAGTACGCGGAGGTATCCACGGCCGGGCGAAACGGCGACCGCTCCATCCCGAAATGCGACCAGTCTTGCACCGCGGCTTCTCCCGTTCGGAGAGTTTGAGGAGGATTGGTGTGTAGATGGTGTTTGTGTCGAAAGGCAGCTAAGACACGACACAAACACCAGACACACCAATCCGCCTCAAACTGCATGGAGTGCGCAACGCGATGCGCGGGCGCCTCTGCTTTGGGCGTAATCGGCGGTGAGAGACACGCGACTTGAACTTAAGGTCGGGGACTCAACGTCAAGAGTGGGGATGACTTTGTCCGCGGAGAATTTTTTTGCGCCAGTGGCATCCGATTTCGTACTTGCAGGAACCACCCCAACCGGTATATCTTTCCCACTCGCGGTGATAAAGAGTGATGAACTCGCGCAAGGAGGCAGTGGCATGAGCAGGACGCTCACCCTGATCCACGCCGGTTGGGAATCGGTGCGGATGATCGCTCAGCGCGGTCAACCGGCAAACGCACTCGACCAACTGACGCGACTACTCGCCCGACCGGATGTCCCGGCGGAACTCGCCGCCGAAGGTCACCAACTCGCCGGCCAACTCGCCCTCGCCCTTGAACGCTACACCATCGCCCGGCGGCACCTCAAGGTAGCCGCAACGCTCGCCCCTGAATGCGCCGAGACTCACTATTTGCGGGGTCAGGCGTGGGAAGACGACCCGGACGGCTGCGACCGCCGGGCCGCGATTTGCTTCCGCAAGGCCACAGCGATTGAACCGACCAACCCGCTTTACCGAGCCGCGTTCGGACGAGCCGCCGCACGCTGCGGCAAACTGAGACGCGGATGCCGCGAGATACTGGAAGCGGCCCATGAAAGCCCCGGCGATGTGAACGTGATCAGAATTGCCGTCAGCGGGCTGCTCGATGTGGGCAAACCGTCAGATGCGCGCCGCGTGCTCGCAAAGGCCAGATTCCTCTGCCCTGGTAATCGCGAACTGGCGGGATTGTGGGAACGAATGAAGTTTGAGACAGCGCGACTGGAACAGCGGAAGCTGGTGAAGATAGATGCAATCACACGGCATGCGCAGGACGCGCAATTCGCCACGGATGGCGACCGTGTGTACCTCCCCTTTGTGCGACTGGCTGATGATTCGTCAACGTCCCCGAACGGAAAGGCGGGGAAGGGCGGGACCGTTCGACGCGACCTGGCCTCATTCCCGCGTCCGCACATCACCCGATTGCACATCCGCAAAGCGGATGGGTGATTGTAGTCCTCACGCTCCGCGTGAGGTGGATTCCTCACGCTCCGCGTGAGGTGGATTCCTCACGCTCCGCGTGAGGACTACAATCTTCGACCGTTCACTTACACCCCAACCATCTCGCGGAACTTCGAGACGCTCGAATCGAGTCGCTCTTCTTGCCGCGAAGGGCGTGAAGGCCGCGGATGGCGTTCAGCACGCAACTTCAGCACCTGATAAGTCACTCCGATCACGAACGCGGCGAGTAACCCAAGACGGATCGGTGTGAGCGCGGGGTCCGTTGGCCCGGAGGCGAACGGATTGCCGACCGGTACGCGAGTCAGCGTTTCGGTGGTCGCGAAGACCATGAGCAAAAGATAACTCGCGGAGAGACTGATGGTTTGCGCATATCCCGGAGCACGCCAGCGACCGCGAAGAGTGAACATCGCGATACCCAATAGCGCGAGCGTTATCACCGTGAGTACCTGCGGGGGCGTGAAGCCTTTGGAGAGAATAAACCCGAACGCCGAGACGGAGCCGATCAGCATGGTAGCCAGATAGAGCTTGCCGAGCCGGTTTCGCGGGTCGATCTTTCCATCTCGAAGGAACGCGACCAGACCGAACCCGATGGGCAGAACGCTGATAGCCGTGTGGAAAATGCCGAGCGGAGACATGGGATACTCCCGTGTGAGGACAAGAGCCGAGCCAGCTCGCCGACAGCAGCCGGCGAGAGATTCAACTCGGAAAGTAACTGAAGCTTGGTTTGTAGGACGGGCTTCCAGCCTGTCTCTGGTGTAGGACAGGCATCTTGCCTGTCATGAGTTGAGACAGGCAAGATGCCTGTCCTAC
>JAKEEV010000570.1 GCA_022616395.1 Planctomycetia bacterium
GAAAGTCCCTCCGCGTTGACTCGGGGCTTTGCGGGTGGTAGGTTGTCTGACAACCATACTTGTGACCCGCCCGAAATTCATACTTGTTATGCCCCCCTCGGACACGCTAACGACAACACGCGAACGGGCCGTACTTGAAGAGTGTCAGGACGCCATCGGTTACCGATTCCAGCGACCAGAACTGCTTCGCAGCGCCCTCACGCACACCTCCAGCGCCAACACGCGAGCCGCTTCCAACGAACGCCTTGAATTTCTCGGCGACAGCGTGCTGGGACTGGTCACCTGCGAACAACTCTTCCGCCGGTTCCCCGAATATCAGGAAGGCGACCTCACGAAGGTGAAGTCGGTCGTCGTCAGCCGAAAGACCTGCGCCCGGTTCAGTCAGGAACTGGGGTTGGGCGACTTCCTGTTTTTGGGAAAAGGCGTTCACACTTACGGCGAGATGCCGTCGAACATGCTGGCGGATGTGTTCGAGGCTTTAGTCGCGGCGATCTTTCTCGATGGCGGTTGGGACGCGGCCAAAATATTCGTGCTGCGGTTCATTGAACCGGAAATCGAACGCGTGGCGCGCGAAGCGATCTCGGCGAACTCCAAATCTCAGCTTCAAACGGTCGTGCAGCGCGAATACGGAGGAACTCCGCGCTACTTCCTGCTCGATGAACAGGGACCGGATCACGACAAGTGCTTCAAGGTCGCGGCGCAGGTGGACGACCACCGTTTCCCGGCCGCGTGGGGCCGCACCAAGAAGGAAGCCGAACTGAAAGCCGCGATGAACGCGCTCGCCAACATCCGTGGAGATGAGTTGCCCTATCCGTCGGATTGACTCCTTTCACCATGCCAATGTCGCCGTATCCGGTGCTGTGTTACTCCGCGGGGTGTTCGGCCCCGGCGGTATACAAGATCGCAGCGCGCTGGAGCGATGGTGTCACGCACGAGCTGAAAACCTACTCGCTCGCGTGCGCTGAGTGTCTGTCGAAGCTCTTCGCGGACGCAGTGAAGAGGCGCGCTGCGTGTCGGCTGACCGTGGGCGAGACGCTCGACAAGCCGGGGATCTACGAACTCACGCGCGGAGCACGCGACCGCACACTCACACGCCGCGAAGATCTGGAAGCCGCATTCTCGTAAGGCTGTGTTTGCTTCAACCGAGCCGCGACCGCGCGGGCGCGGGTATAAGATTCACCCGCTCCCTCGCGGTCGCGGCTCGTTAAGACCACATGCTCTCCCACACCGACTTCATCATTCTTGGGCAAGGACTGGCGGGCACGGCTCTCGCGTGGCGATTGCGTCAGCGCGGGCGCAGCGTGTTGGTCGTGGATCGCGAAAGCAGTTCCTCCTCGCGCATCGCCGCGGGACTCATCACACCCATCACCGGCAAGCGACTGGCGAAAAGCTGGCGCTGGGATGAACTTTACCCGGCTGCCTCAGTGTTTTACCGCGAGCTGGAAACAAAACTCGGGGCGAGTTTCTTCCATACGAAAGAAGCTCTGCGTCTCTTCCGCGACGAAGCCGAACACGACGAGTTCCACCGCCGCGCCGGGAACATTCTTGCGGGGCTGGTTCTCCCAGAGGTGTATTACCGACGCGACTGGTTCCATGCTCCATTCGGCGGCTTCGAGATGTCCGCAGTTCGCCTCGATGTGACTCGCTATCTTGACCTCTCCCGCGAACACTTCCAAACATCCAGCGCCTATCTTCGAGCGGAAATCGACCCGGTTCACGATGTCGAACTCATCGCGAAAGGCGTTCGACTGGCGAAGTTGGGTGTTGAAGCGCGAAACCTGATCTTCTGCCGCGGGTTCACCTCTGTCTCGGACCCGTGGTTTGGCAGAATTCAGTTCAACGCCGCCAAGGGGGAGATTCTCACGCTGCGAATTCCCACTCTGGAAGAGAATCGCGTGGTTCATTGTGGCGTGTGGCTTGCGCCGATGAGCGAGGACATCTTCCTCGCGGGTTCAACGTATAGCTGGGATCAGCTTGATTCGCTTCCCACTGCGGAAGGCCGCGCGGAGATCGAAACGCGCCTCCGCGCGTTCCTGAAGCTTCCGTATGAAGTGATCGACCATCGCGCCGCGGTGCGTCCGGTGATTGATGCGGGCTTCCCGGTGCTTGGTCGGCATCCGGAGTTCCCGCAACTGGCGTACTTCAACGGCCTCGGCTCGAAAGGCTCGCTGCTGACTCCATTTTTTGCGAATCAACTCGCCGCGAACCTCTGCGGCGCAGGCGAAATCGACGCGGAAGTGAACGTGCGGAAGTTCTTCTTGTAGAAACACCCGCTCCCTTGCGGTCGCGGCTCGTTTGAAAGCTTGAAATCGTCGCAACCAACGAGCCGCGACCGCAAGGGAGCGGGTAAAAATCCACTATGACCCGATTGACCGAACTCGCTCACGCGGCCGTGCGAACTGTACTGGCTGCGGGCGAAGCCTCCATCGACGCGACCGCCGGTAATGGACACGACACGCGATTTCTCTCGGTGCTTGTCGGCCCGATGGGGAGTGTGTTCGCGTTCGACATTCAGCCGGAAGCACTCGCCCGCACCGCGCAGAAGCTTCACGAAGCAAGCAACGTCACGCTTTGCCAGCGCGATCATGCCGAAATGCGCAACGAAATCCCGCCGGAGTTTCACGGCCGCATCGGCGCGGTGATGTTCAACCTCGGTTACCTTCCCGGAGGAGACAAATCGTTCACCACACAAGCCGATTCCACACTGAAAGCGATTGCTTCCGCGCTGGAACTGCTCCGCTCGGGCGGCATCCTCACAGTGGTTGCTTACATTGGTCACCCAGGTGGTTCAGACGAAGCGGAAGCGGTCACGAATCTACTCGCCAAGCTTCCCGCGGGCTTTTCGTTACGCGAGGAACGAAACGAGGAGAGCATTTCGGCTGCTCCGAGGCTGTTCGTGGTACACAAGAGGCTTGCGGTCGGTTAACATCGACGCTCTGCGCTCCTCTTCTCCCACGAGGTTTCGACCATGTCCACGACTCGCCGCACGTTCCTGGCTTCTTCGGCTGTGGCTGTTGCCGCTGCACCTTCACTCTTCGCTGCGGGCGATGATCTCCTCAAAGTCGGGCTGATCGGTTGCGGAGCCCGCGGCACCGGTGCTGCCGCGAACGCGCTGAACGCCGACAAGAACGTGAAACTCGTCGCGCTGGCCGATGCGTTCGAGGATCGACTCGAAGAAAGCCTGAAGAACTTGCTCGCGAAGAAGGACGTGGGCCACAAGGTCGATGTGAAATCGGATGCGAAGTTCGTCGGCTTCGATGCTTACAAGGAAGTGATCGCGCGCTGCGATGTGGTGTTGCTCACGACCCCTCCTCACTTCCGCCCCTTACATCTGAAAGCCGCTGTTGAAGCAGGCAAGCACGTGTTCGCCGAGAAGCCGGTCGCGGTGGATGCGCCCGGCGTGCAGTCTGTCCTCGCATCGTGCGAAGCTGCGAAGAAAAAGAACCTCTCTATCGTCTCGGGGCTGTGTCTGCGCTATGACGCGGGGTTCAAGGAAACGGTGAAGCGCCTGCACGAGGGCGCGATCGGCGAGATTCTGATGGTGCAAGCCAACGACTACCGCGGAGGTCGGTGGACCAAACCGCGACAGCCCGACTGGAGCGACATGACCTACCAGATGCGCAACTGGTACAACTTCACGTGGCTATCCGGCGATTTCAACGTGGAGCAACACGTTCACTTCCTGGATGTGTGCGCGTGGATCATGAAAGAGAAATACCCGAGCAAAGCGATGGGCCTCGGCGGGCGAACCGTCCTGAGTGGCAAGGAGTATGGCAACATCTACGACAACTTTTCGGTGGTGTACGAGTACCCCAACGGAGCGCGGTTCATCAGCAACTGCCGCCAGCATCCCAAAACCAAAGGCGACATGAGCGCTCACGCTCTGGGCACGAAGGGTCGGGCGCAGTTCGCGGAACGCACCAACGGCCTGATGATTCGCGCGGAGAAAGATTGGGTGTTTGAGGGGCCGTTTAACCAGATGTATCAGGCGGAACACGACGAACTCTTCGCCAGCATCCGCAGCGCCAAGCCGATCAACAACGGCGAGTACATGTCGTACAGCACGCTCCTTGCGATCATGGGCCGCGCCGCCGCGTACACCGGGCAGGAGATTACCTGGAAGATGATGCTCACCTCGAAGGAAGACTTGACGCCGCCGAAATACGACTGGAGCGTGAAGCTCCCCGACCCGCCCATCGCCATTCCTGGCGTAACGAAGTTCAGTTGAAGTAGGTGCCGCTTGCCGAGCGGCACGGGGGAAATGCGGAATGCGGAACTCGGAATGCGGAATAAAAACCAATCCAAACCCCGACTCCGCGACTTCTGTCTTCTTGTCTTTGATTCCGCATTCCGCATTTCTGAGTGCCCGCCTCGGAAAGGCGGGCCTACTTAAACCACTCCGAACGCGCGGACGGGGAATGTGCCCATGCCCTTCACTTTGACAGGCA
>JAKEEV010000571.1 GCA_022616395.1 Planctomycetia bacterium
CCGTACATCAGTGGGGACGGGAACTGGGTCGCGTTCTTCTCCAACGCCAGCGATCTCGTCTCTGGGGTGACAACAAGCGGTTACCAACTCTACCTCTACGACCGAGCCAACGACTCGCTGAGTCTCGTGACCCACCAAGCGACAGACGAGACTCTCGGTTCAACGACCAACGACCTTCCACAATATGGGCAACTCGCGTTGAGCAACGACGGCCAGTCCATCGTATTCATCAGCGAAGCTCTCAACCTTCTGGCGAACCAAACCACAAGCAACACGTTCTTCTTCCCCGACAGTCAGGACGCGTTCCTGTATGACCGGACGACCGACACCATCAGTTTGGTCAGCCACACGCCAAGCTCGAACACCGAGGGCGCGAACGGCTTCACCACGCTGGTCAACATCAGCGACGATGGCAGCACGGTCGTCTTCCACAGCGAAGCGACCAACCTGTTCACCGGTCAGAATGAGTCCTCCAGCTCGACCACCTTCGACATTTTCCTCTACGACATCGCGACCGATTCCGTCACGCTCGTGACGCACGTCGCGGGCGACTCAGATACACCAACCGGAGCCGCGGACGATGACCTGTTCCTTGCGTCGATCAGCGACGATGGCTCACGCGTGACCTACCTGAGTGCTGCGAACAATCTGGTTGCGAACCAAGACGATCCGAATGCCCCCGATCCGACGGGAGGGCTGTTCCCCGGCGGAATCCCGGACAACGATGTCTTCTACTACGACGCCTCGACAGGCACCAACCACCTCGTCAGCCACTTGTACAACGATCCGACGACAGCCGGGAGTGTTTCCACGCCCTTGACGGCAACCACTCCGCCGATGATTAGTGGAGACGGCAACTACATCGCGTTCTCCAGCGCCGCGACCGATCTGCTTGAGAACACAATCGCCACGGATGTCGACCAGGTCTACCTCTACGACATCGCGAACCAGTCGAACACGATCATCAGCCTCCAGGATAACTCATCGACTCCCTCGGGTGGCACTTACGCCTCGATCAGCGAAGACGGAGGCGTTGTGGTGTTCACCCGTTACGACCCATCAGGCAGCGACGACCCAACCGCTCCGATTGATGTGGTCAGGTACACCCGCAGCGACGATTCGCTCGAAGTGATCGCTCCGTTCGCGGACACCATCGGAGCCATCACTCAACAACCCGTCACCGCGTGGCATGCCGTCAGCGCGGATGGCACAACGGTGGTCTTCAACAGCATCGCGACAAGCGGAGTTGTCACCAACCTTACCGACGACAACAGCGCTCAGGATGTGTTCGTAGCGACCTTCGTGAATACCCCACCAGCGCCAACGCAGATTACGCTCCAGTTCGGGGATGAAGTGCCGTTCGTCTCGGACACGTTCTTCAGCCAACTGACGACCGACATCACCGACCCGGACCGCACGTTCATCTTCCAACTGGTGTCCGGCGACGGCAGCACCGACAACTCGCTGTTCTTCATCCAGAACGGCCAGTTGCGGACCGGGCCAAACTTCCCGCAACAGGACCAATACTTCATCCGCATTCGCGTGACGGACGCGGACTTCCCGGCGGTGTTCTACGAACAGACCTTCGTGCTCCAACGAGTGGACGCGCCAACCGATACCTTCCTCACCACGCAACCAGAGGTTCCGGCCACATCGAACACGTTCTTCACCCAGTTGCAAACGACCGGACCCGACGGCCGCACCTACGTCTATCAACTCCCGGCGGGCGTTCAGGATAATGACTTCTTCACCATCAGTAACGGCCAGCTCTCCACCGGTCCGAACTTCCCGACCACGCAGGAGACCTACACCGTTGTCATCCAGTCGCAGGACTCGGAGTTCCCGGCGCTGGTTTACGAAGAGACCTACACATTCACACTCATCAACGCGCCGAGCAGCATTAGCCTGTCGAATGACACGGTTTCCATCAATGCCCCGGCTCCAAGTTCCGTCGGCACGCTGTCGGTTCCGAGTTCGACTCGCACCTACAGCTACTCGCTGGTGACAGGCACTGGAGACACCGACAACGGGTTCTTCACCATCAGCGGGAGCCAACTCTCCACCGACACGGACTTCCCGACCGGCGTGGAAGACACTTACTCGATCCGCGTCCGGGTGAC
>JAKEEV010000572.1 GCA_022616395.1 Planctomycetia bacterium
TGGCTCCGTTCATCGACTTTCGGTCCTCATCATTTCAAGGATGTCTTGCAAGGCGTAATGCTCTGCGAGTTCCCGGGGCATCCCTCCCGAGTATTCGCGGATCGCAGCGCGCTCTTCGTACAACTCCCTCCAGGCGGATGGCAGATCGCTCGGCGTCAGCTCGAGCGCGCGGCGAACGCGGGGACGGTCGTTGTCGAAGATTTGGTCGAGGTCGAGCAACATCTGAGTTCCCCCTGGACGCGTGGACGCAATACGAAAAGGCCCAGAATCCTGGAGCGGTTGTGTCCACGGGCGGTAATGGACACAACATACACAACGCAACTGATGTCAGTTGCGTCCATTGTGTCCGAAACAACGATTGGGCGCAAACTCAGCAGCAATCCTAGCGTTTCTGCGTTGCGTCCATGCGTTTGGCGAACTCCGAGAAGAGATTCTCTACGCTCGGAAGTAAATCTTCCCCGCTGTCTGGAGATTTGCCCGTGAGCTTCCACTTCGTCGCCAAACGCCCGCGCCCTTGCTCGGTGATCGCCACTGCGCCTGCGTCATGTAAGTCAGAGAGCCAGCTCGCAGCCGACGACTTCGAGACCTTCAATTGTTTCGCGATTCCTTTTGAGGTGAACTCGTCGTGTGGAGGAAGCTTTTTGAGGAACGCCAGAGCCGATTCGGTGAGACCGCCACCAAGCGATTGGGCGAACGGCTTGACGATAAGCCTGCGCGCCAAGTGGTAATCCCGCGCGTCTGCGAGGATCGCGCTATCTTTCCCGATTCCGCGCTGTCGGTAATGCAGTAATGCAGATGCCTGGACTAGGGCGAGCAGTTGCGGAAACGCTCGCCGAACTTCAACACGTTCGCAGTTGAATTCAGCAGCCAAGCGATCAGACCACGGCACGCGGACTGCGAAGCGGGGGAGCCTCCTCTGGAGTGTGTGATGCACGCGGATAATGCTGTTTGTGTCCTCGCTCTCGCCAACTTGGCGCTCTGCCAGAGCGCAGATGATTCGCTTGGTCTGTGCGGGCGTCTCGTCAGTTTGCAACAAGAGGCAGCGGTTCGCGTCTTCCTCGAAGATGTTGGTCAATGTCGTCGTTTCGGTAAACGCGATTGGTCCCTCTTGCTCGATGGCCTGCGTCTCGATCTCATTGCCGATCTTCAGGGGCATCAACTTCGAGAGCCGGCCACTCGCAAGCATCTCACGTAGCGCGCGTGTCGCCTCTGCTCGCTCGTCGTCTTCCAGGCGGGATCGTTCACCGGCGACCACCCACTTGTGCTGGAGGCTACCCGGCTTCATGTGGAACAACGCTTGCGGCGTCATCTGGGTCGCATGGATGATCTCTTCTGGCGGAAAGAGGGACGCCACCTTTTCGACCGTGTACGATTTGCCAGACGACGATGAACCCCGGATGATGCCGGCCAGCGGGCGGGGGAGTAAACGGGAGACGCCGATCAGATAGACGGTTGCGACTAACTCTCGCTCTCCTGCCACGCCCAGCGCTGCGACATCATCGCACACACGCCCGATGAGTTCCGGGCTATTCAGAATCGCGTTTGCCTCGTCGCTGATGTCTTGCGGCGTTCCGGCGAGCGGGTCAGAGGCACGTTCTGCGCCCTGCGTGGGCGCGTCTGTCGCGTCGGTCGCAGCGAACGCCATGAGGCGGGAGTCGAGCGTGTCGCGGTCGATGCCAGGATACTTCGAGGTAATCACGTCGAGGAACTTCTCACGGGCAGAAGCGCTAGACAAGTCGAGCTTGTCCACGAACACCGCGTTCCCATCGAGCTTGATGGTTACCTTGTGTTTCTTGCCTTCTCGGTCTGCTGTCACTTCCAGCGCGCCGCTATCGGTCGCGTTCACGTCAATCCCCCCTGTGCTGATTTCGAGTCGCCGTGGGGCGGCAGCAGAAATGAGTTGTTCCACGTCTTCGCGGGTCGCTCCGGTTCCGATCCAGTCGCGCACGTCCTTGTTGGCCTCCGGCGGGCTAATCACCCGCACGTCGCGGCAGTACAGCACCAGCACGCGGGCCAGAGCTTCCGCACCGCGAACGCCCGGTTCGTCGTTGTCGCGAACTATCACGACGCGGCCCGGCTTCCGGGCACGCATCAAGGCGACGATGTGCGCTGTTCCGCCCGTGCAGGACGGCCGCCCGACAGTGTTCAGAAATCCAATGGAATGCGCTGCTATCGCGTCGGTCGTGCCTTCAGTAATGAGCATTACGTCGTCAGTAGAAAGCGAGTTGGGTAGGAAAAGCGATTCCCGTCCACTCTTCACGCTGAACTTAATGCCGTCCAACCGCCGGAGTCGGATGCCGGTGACTTTGCGGGTGGTCGGGTTGGTCATGGGGAACGTCCACGCGGGATAGCTGGCAGCCCATCCCGCTCCGTAGGCGTTCAGGCATGCCACAGTCACACGCAGTTCTTCTGCGAACGCGGTCAGACGCTCCATAGTCGCTGCGTGCTGAAATTGCGTCGCGAGCGCGGTTAAGTCTGGCGGTGCAGTGCGAATCGGCAGAACCACGCGACGAGGTTCTCGTCGTCGCTGCGTGTCAGTGAGCCTGTGCAGGTATCCGGCATCGCCACAACGCTTCTGCGATTCGGTACGCGGACAGATTGCGGCGCTCCCATCAGCCGCGACAAGGCACCAGTCGGATTTGCCGCACACCGGGCAAGTAAGCTCGCGATTCACACGAAGCCACTTCGTTTCGGTCGGGGTCATTGCTTCCCCTTCCGCGACTTTTCCCAGGTCAACCGATCAGGACACCCGGCCGCGATCCACGCCAAGATGGTCTCACGATGCCAACGAGACAGCCGACCGAGCTTCATCGCTGGAGGCATCTGCCCGGCATCCTGGAGCCGGGTGACATGGCGCGTGCTGCACCCAAGCAACTTCGCCACGGCTTTCACATCAATCAGCACCGGCTCGGCGGTGTTCGCTGGTTGGGATTCCGTCATCTGCTTCGCCATGTCTTCACCTTCACCGTTTGAGGTTCTCCGCCCGGCGCTCCGGGCAAGGGTCATTCACAGTCACAACTGTTCAAAACTTTTGAGGAACTTGCTCACGCTGTATGTCTGGGAACGTCCCAGACGCCAAAGGCCACGATTGCCACACCGAGGCTACTTCCTACCCGAAGCCCACTTGCTCACTTTGTCGAAGCCAGTCAGTCCGACGCAAATCGAGGGTGCTCCTGATTGCTCGCAGAGCACTGAGCCAGAGCCACTCGTGAGCGAATCCACGGTACTCGGTACAACTCGCTCACTTGCCCACCCTGGCGAAAGAGGTTGCCCGGAGTAAACCCCGGACTTGTTCCGATCACTCCTGCCCGACCCCGGCAGCATGGCATTCAGGGTTGCCTGTCTGCCACGCTGCCTTCAGGGTCTCGTTGGTCAGAACACCATCCTTGCGGGGACAGGTCAGGTTCTGCGGAGCCTCTGGAGGGCTAATGGCAGAACCGCCATTTCTGCTCGAACTCCGCCCTCGCACCCGTGGCTCAAGGCTCCAGCATGGGGCCTACGCGGGGCCAGTTTCGGAGCGCGAAGGAATTTTTTTGCCAGAGGTTGCCCGGAGGGAAGAGGAGTCGTCAGCCCGTGGCTGAAGGGCACTGTAACTGCGTGAAAATGCCTGAAACGAAGTGGAAACGAGAACGCCTCGCGTTCCGGTGATCTTCACCGAGAACCGAGGCGTCGGAATAAAATGGAACAAAACGGAATGGAAACCGCGTTTCCAGCCCGTGAGTGAGTGTTAGTCCTCAGTGCGGGCGTCTACACTGTCCTGGCTGTTCAGCCGATCCAGTACCCAGCGCACCACCGATCCGAATCGACTGCGCGCTTCTCGGTCGGCTCCGGGATGAAGTCGTGGCCTTCTGGGCGAGCCGCAACATGATCCTCACCAACTCACAGTTTCGAGAGTAGGAACCCACCATGTCCACCGAGAAAGAGCCGTGGTTCGTGGCCGACAGGAGCGAGGCACTCGCCGGTCTGTTGTTGACCTCCCGGAACGATGTCCGCGTCCGCAGCGAGCAAAAACAGGATGACGGCGCGGATTTCTTCCTGGAAATCAACAAGGGAGAAGACCTGTCAACTCGCCTTTTCGTCGTTCAAGTGAAGGGCACCGCCTCGACGGATCAGACCGACTGGACGAAGACGGCTAAACAACTCTTTCGGCCTGCCGGAAGCCAGATTTACCTGCCGGCTTGCGTCTTCGTGATTAACGTCCGGGACAATCGCGCCGCCTACGCTTGGCTGGCCGAACCTCTGGTGCAGGAGAAGAGTGCCAAGTTGCAATTCCACGAGACTGGCTCGTTTCACGATCTCAATGAATCGGCCGTGAACGAGATTGTTGATCGCGTCAATGCGTGGTATGACGCCTTACCTCACCAACTCCAGCCCGCGTGAACCGCCCATTCGCGTCGCCGTCACAACTCCCCCGCGAACGCCTGGGCCAGCACCGAACTCCGCGCGCTGGTCATCGCCTACCACAGCACCATTTGACGCGGCTACTGTCGCTTGGCGGTTTGCTGATTCGTCGGCCGCTGGCCGGGAGGGAACACTTTCAACACACACCCCCGCTTGCGGAGGCGAGATGCCCGATTTTGGACGGTCTGGTGGCCGACCCCCAGTGCGGATGCGACCTCGGCCGGTGACTGGGAAGCGTTCCACAGCGCCACGAACTCCTCCGTGGTCTCCTGGAGCCGAATGACGACCACAGAGGGGAGTTGTTTGAGGCTGGTTCCCTTGCTCTGAATCCGGTCGGCCTGGCTCCTGGCGGCGGGGGGAGACTTTCCCATTCGCTCCGCGGCTTCCTCGATGGTGGCTGAAGCGTTCCAGATGGCCGCGAATGCAGCCGCCTTGGCACCCTGATTCTTCTCGAGGAACTGCTTCAGTTCCAGCCCTTCCCGCCGGTAGCCCCACGCCATCGTGCGAGCCGCGTGGGGAGTCATCCTCATCTGCTTGGCCACCTCACCGACCGAGTCCGCGGCATTCCAGATCGCCACGAACTGGCCCGCATTCGGGCGGAGCTTGCGCCGGGTTTTGCGTGGTTTGCGCGGTGGGGGTTTCCGTTCGGCTTTCGGTCGGGGCTTCCGGCCGCGTCGGAACTTCTTGAGTACCACTCCACAATTCCGGAGATAAAACGCTCGCGCGGAGGCCTGCAGGGTCGTGATCCCGAGTTGGGACGCGACCTCGCCGACCGAGGCAGCGCCATTCCACGTCGTCACGAACTCCGCCGCGACCGGGAGGAGTCGAACCCCTGAAGTGGGTTGCTGGTCTTGTTCCGGTTCGGGGTTCGGTTCGGGCGTCGGTTCGAGCAGGCGGCGGCCGCGCGGGAAACTCTTCAGTTGCACCCCACATTTTCGGAGGAAAAACGCTCGCAAGTGAGCACTCCTGGTCGTGATCCCCAGTTGAGTGGCCGCATCCGCGATGGTCGGGGCAGAGTTCCACGCTGTCTCGAACTGCTCGCTCGACGCCAGTTGATCGCCGGCGGGTTTGGGGGGCGCGATGCCGTCAGTCGCCATGGGATACTCCCGTCACTTCGGACCGCGCCTCTTGCGGAGACTCAGCACCCAGGCACCGGGCCGTGGTCGCGGCGAGTTGGGCCGCGTCATGCGGATACGCACCAGTGTAGCAGCCCGACTCGCTCTGTACATCACCCTTCAAAGCAACATACCGACCCGTGCGAGAGTTTGCCCGCGAACGCCCGGTTCAGCACGCTCGGCAGCAGCGCGGCGAGACTGCCCCTCCCCGTACACCCCCCTGTTTTCTGGGCGCTCACTTCATCCTATGTTTCGTGGGGTTTGCTGTGTTTGGATGAGGGCCAGGTGGCCTTTATGACGAGCAAACCCTGCTTTTCATGGGACTTATTAAGGCCGCTGCCCGGCCCTTTCGTCCCCTCTCGGTTCCTTGACCCCCGGCGGATGCCGGGGTGTGGACCTTACTATCCAATTGTGCGCTATAAGTGTACGGAAGTCAAGTACATAAGCCGATTTCCCCGGTGCCGCTTCGGGCGCATCGATCCCGGACGCAAGCGGATCAACCCGATTGCGGATGAGCTACAACTCCCCCGCGAATGCCCGGTTCAGCACGCTCGGCAACAGCGCGTCCAGTTCGGCCGCCGTCTCCGACTGCAGTGGGTGGAGCGTGTTGAGTGCGTGGATAACGCGCTGGAGCCGCTCTTGGACGTGACGCGGTGGCAGGGGGAACTGGTATTTCAGGAAGTCAACGGGGTTGAGACGCCGGCGGCGCACGTTGGTTCCGGTGCTCTTCCCCGAAAGTTGTGGCCACACTTCTGGATCGCGGAAATACACGTCGAGAACCTCGGGCAATACTCGTTTAGTGTCGATCTCGAAGACCGGAAACTCAGTCGATACTACCAAACCATCGCACTCCTTCGGCACGACCGCCAGCGCTCCTTCCCACGCCATCAACTTCGGGTAAACAAAGTCACCCGCCTGTAGGGTTGTCAATCGATCGTACCTGAACTCCAGCCCCTTCTTTTCCTGACCCCGGAACACCCCCCGCCCGAAACAGTAGACGCCCGCGAAGGCGTAGTCCTTGTCTTGTTCGACAACCACATCCGGCTCGCGCTGACGGACCAACTCGCGCATCGGAGTTGGAACCGGCTCACCTGCAGAAGGATCGCGGATGATCGCACGGCAAAGACGATCTATCTCGGCGGCGGCCTCTTCGCGAAGCCGGCGGGCTTCGGCCACGCGGGCCGCGATCGCGTCCACACGCGACACGATCCGCCGCTGCTCCGCCAACGCCGGAAGGGGAATCTCGGCTTTCAGCAGATTTCGCGGTCGAACCGCAGCGTAGCCCGTTGTGCCGAACGCCTCAGCGCCGAGGTGATCCTCCAAGTAGTTTGCCTGGAAGATCAGCGACAAGTAGCCCGGTTCAACCCGCTAGTTTGCCTGGAAGATCAGCGACAAGTAGCCCGGTTCAACCCGCTCCCGGTTGATGTCGAAGAGAAAGAAGTGACTGGTGCAGAGCGCGCCTTCACCTTCGGGCGGGACCAAACCGATTGCGCCTTTCTTCCCCCAGATTTCAGAGAGAATCACCTGTCCGGCTTTCGCCAACTGGTGGCGCGGCATCTTGAGCATCGAACCATCTGCGGGTGTGTCGAGTTCAACACCGCGACCATAGAGCTTCACCGACAACTTCGGGTACATTCGCGCTTCGGGCGCGTTGATGTATTCCCTGTAATGCGTCAGCACTTCGCTGAGTGGAACCAGCGGAAAGCTCATTTCGCACCCCCCGCAAGCAGACCTCGGATTTCGCCCATCAGTTCCGCGATGCGGGCTTCCTTCTTCAGGATGCTCTCGACCAGTCGTTCCGGCGGCAAGTGTTCCGCATCCGGGCGGGCGTTCGGGTTCTTGCGGTCCAGGTTGCACCCGGACGCCAGCAACTCTGACGCGGGCACCTTCCACGCTCGCTCGTTGTCCTTGCGTGTCTTCCACCACGCCAGACAGTCCGCAAACGCCTCGAACGGCATCGGGGCCGTTTTCGTGTACTGCTTTCGGCCCTCCGGCGGAGGAAGTTCGTAATACCACACTTCGCGCGTCGGCCCGCTTCGGTCGAAGAACAAGATGTTGGTCGGGATGCTCGTGTACGGGGCGAACACGCCGTTGGGCAGCCGGACGACCGTGTGCAAGGAGAACTGCGTCAGCAGCTCCTGCTTGATGCGACCGCACACGCCATCGCCGAACAGCGTGCCGTTGGGCACGACCACCGCGGCCCGGCCGGGCTTCGGCGACTTCCGCAACTTCCGCATGATGAGTTGCAGGAACAGGAGCGCGGTTTCGGCCGTCTGCTTGTCCGCCGGGAAGTTCTCTTTAATGCCCTCCTCTTCCTCACCGCCGAACGGCGGGTTGGTGAGGATCACGTCCACGCGATCCGGGTCGCCGATCTCGGTGAGCTTCTTCTCCAGGCTGTTCCCCTTGTCGATTTGCGGGGCGTCCAGCCCGTGCAGAAGCAGATTCATCTGGCAGAGCATGTACGGCAGCGGCTTGGCTTCCTGGCCGAAGATGCTCCGCTCTTGCAGCGTGGCGAAGTCTTCCGCCTTCTTCGCCTGCGGCTTGAGGTGCGCGAACGTCTCGACGAGGAACCCGCCGGTGCCGCATGCGGGGTCAAGAACAGTTTCGCCGAGCCGCGGGTCGAT
The DNA here is from genome assembly GCA_022616395.1 of Planctomycetia bacterium. Taxonomy (GTDB): domain Bacteria; phylum Planctomycetota; class Planctomycetia; order Gemmatales; family Gemmataceae; genus Gemmata. The sequence goes on from JAKEEV010000572.1 coordinate 8,141, forward strand.
GGCCTGCACCATGAACCGCACGACGGCGCGCGGGGTGTAGAACTCGCCGGAGTCGCCGGCCGCGTCGCGCATCTCCTTGAGCATGGACTCGTAGAGGTGGCCGAGCGTGTGGATTTCGTCCGTCGAGTTGAAGTGAATGCCGCTAATCTGCTGAACGATCTGGCGGAGCAGATAACCGCTTTCCATGCGGTTGACGACGCCGGTAAACACCTCGCCGACCACTCGGCGCTTCGCGTCGGAACTGCCGGTGAAGGAGCGGAGGTAGGGAATCAGCCCCAACCCTTTCGTCGCGTCCGGCCGAACGGCTTCGTCGGCGTTGACGAACTTGAGCAACTCGTCTCCAGTGAGCGCATCGTTCGCGCCCCAATCCCGCCAGCGGTAAGGCCCGTCAATGGTGGACTGATACTTCTTGCGAGCGAGCTTGGCCTTCGTCTCGGCGTCGGTTTCGTGGTCGTCGAGGAACTTGAGGAACATGAGCCAGGTGAGGAGCGGCAGCCGGTCGAGGTCGCCGTTCAGCCCCTTGTCCTTGCGCATCGTGTCGCGTGCGGACTTGAGCAGCGAGCCGAGCCGCTGCGCGGTGGTGAGAGGGGCAGCCTTTGTCTTCTTCGCACGGGCCATGCGGGTCCGTCCTTGTGTCAGTTCGCGTAAAGCAATGCGTCTTAACGAGCCGCGACCGGAAGGGAGCGGTCAACGTATCCCGCTCCCTTCCGATCGCGGCTCGTTAGGCAACTTCGCGAATCGTGAAACGTGTGCTAATTCGCGTAAAGCAGTTCTTGCATTCGGTCCACCGCGTCGAGCAGCTTGTCGGCACCGCCAAAGCGCTCCGCGATCTCGGTGACCGTGCCGAAGTCGGACAGCGGCTTCACCTGAAGCACGGCATCCAGGTTGAACTGCCCGACGCCGTGCTCCGCGAACTTGTCGAGGATCGCATTGAGCACTTCGCGGGCTGGCGGAGCGAACCCAGCAAAGAACAGAGCATGTGCCGTTCGCAGTTGCGCGGCGCGCTCGGCGCGGGTGCGTAGAGGGGCGTTGTAGGCGAGGTGGGCGAGCAGGTCAAACTCATCCGCCTCCGGCTGCCCGGCCTCCGCCGCGAGAATATGCAGGTCGATTCCGCGTTCGTCGAGCGCCTTGAGTAGCGCTGACCGCTCCACTGGCTTCGACCACATCGCACGCAGCGCTGTGGCGTCTGGTGCCACCCCGCGAACTTCCTCGCCCGTGAACGCGCTCAGGTCCGCGGTTCGCAACTTCGTGCCATCGGCCGCGAGGTCGTGTGTCACCACCGCAGCGATTCCACCCGGCCCGCCATGCACGCGGAGTTTCACCCGACCGGGCGAATACGGGTCAATAATGCGGCCGGTGTCGTCCTCGAACTGCTCCGGGTCGCAGTGCACTTCGACGACCGTCACGTTCCCGGCCTCGTCGATCTCTTCTTGCGTGGCTTGCGCCGGTTCGCCATCGAAATCGGGGTCGGCGAATCGCTCGTTGGCGCTGCCGTTGTAGTCGAGGATGTGGAAGAACAGCTTGCCGTGATCTTCGCGTAGCCGCGTGCCGCGCCCGATGATCTGCTTGAACTCCGTCATCGAGTTTACCATGCGGAAGAGCACCACGTTCTTGCACGTCGGGGCGTCAACACCTGTCGTGAGCAACTGCGAAGTGGTGAGGATGACGGGGAACTTCTTTTCGGGGTCTTGGAACGCATCAAGAAACCCGCCTCCGATGTCCCCTTCGTCCGCGGTCACGCGAGCAACATAGCTGCTTCCGGCTGCGGTCGCTTCATCAGCGAGGTCCGTGTTCAGGTTGCTCAGTTCGCGGCGCATGATGTCGGCGTGATCCTGATCGACGCAGAACACGATGGTCTTCGCGTATCGGTCAGTTGCCTTCAGGAAGTCGGTGATGTGCTGGGCGACGATCTTGTTCCGCGCGTCCACCGAAACGACCCGCTCGAAGTCCTTCGTGGTGTAAAGCCGGTCGGGAATCACCTCGCCGTTGCGGTCCTTCTGCCCCTTGTTCGGTCGCCAGCCGGCCGCGTCGAAAGAAGTCACGATGCGGTGAACGCGATACGGAGCGAGGAAACCGTCCTCGATGCCCTGCTTGAGGCTGTAGGTGTAGAGCGGGTTGTGGAAGTAGGTGTAGGTATCGCGGTTGTCCTCTCGCAGCGGTGTGGCGGTCATGCCAAGTTGGTGGGCCGGCTCGAAGTATTCGAGGATATCGCGCCACCTGCCTTCGTCGTTGGCCGACCCGCGATGGCATTCGTCGATCACGATGAGGTCGAAGTAGTCGGGCGGGTAGTCGCGATACAGGCCCGGTCGCGTCTCGTCGCCGGAGAGCGCCTGGTAGAGCGCGAAGTACATCTCGCGGCCCTTCTCGGCCTTGCCGCTGATGCGGTGGCGAGCGTGCCCGAAGGGAGCGAAGTCCTTACCCATGGGGTCGCTGACGAGCTTGTCGCGATCCGCGAGGAAGAGGATTCGCGGCTTGCGTGTCGGGTCGTTCTTCGCGTTCCACTTCGCGGACCACAGCTTCCAACAGATTTGGAAGGCCACGATTGTCTTGCCGGTGCCGGTGGCCATCGTCAGCAGGCATCGCTTCTGCCCGCCGACGATGGCACGCAAGGCCGCGTCAATGGCTCTGCGCTGGTAGTAGCGGGGGAGCTTGTCCGGGCGGTAGAAGTCGGGCACCAACAGCGCATCCCGCACCGCGCTGGCGAACCCCATGCCGAGCTGATAGCGCTGCCACAGTTCGGTGGGCGAGGGGAACGCGGTGAGGACGGTTTCGAGGTGTGTGAAGTAGTCGTATTCGATGATGTCGGTGCCGTTGGTGGCGTAGGCGAACTTCAGGCCGAGCAGTTGGGCATAATCCTTCGCCTGCTGAAGCCCATCGCCCGCCGGTCGCACATTGGACTTGGCTTCGACGACGGCCAGTGGCACGTCGCGTGTGAAGTAGAGGAGGTAGTCGGGGATCTTCTGCTTGAGGCGCTTGGCGGTGCAGCCAGCCAGCACAACGCGGCCAGCGGTGACGTGCAGTTGCTCGCGATAGTGGCGTTCGCCGTTGGCGAGCCAGCCGGCGGTTTCGAGTTTGGGCCGAACCATCGTCCGGCACGTTTCGGCTTCGTTCACGGGCGCAAGACTCCCGCCATCCGGCGAGGTGCTTACTGTCACGTCCTGACGCCGGTTGGTAAGATAAAGTCTAAAACGGCTTGCTCACAACCGCAACGTCCGAAGGATGAGACTCGGAGCCTGTTGGCGTCACCCACCGGTTCGGTGCTATTCTGTTCAAGCGGTGAAACCAGAGGAAGTGCCACCCGGCGAAGATGTGATCCTCCGGTCGTGCGCTACTTTAAGTCCCATTTTTCGGAAAAGTTACCCCAGTAGGAAGTGCAGAAGCGGAACCGGCATTTCCCAGTTGCGGCTTCAAATGCCTCAAGGTACATGCCACAAGTTTCCTGTCCAAAAATGAACACTGTATCATCGGCTATAACCAATTCCGCGCGGTGTGGAAGAGTGCCAATCAAGTGCTTGCGATTAACAGCCCAGACTTTCGCCTTACAGATCGGCTTGCCACCCTGACTCTTAAAGCCGGCGACTGTAAAAGGTGCGCCACCCAACGGAGAGTAGGTCGCAATTGCCGCCCACTTCTCGCCTCCAGCGCCGGTGAATGCAGCGAGACGAGAAATATCACGTTTCAAACCGAAGGTATCTCTCGAAAACTCGATAGTCTGCTTCCCGACCGTGTAAATCAGTGTGTCGCCTTTGTCAATGAGGTCGGCCCCTTCGGGAACAAGTCCACCAGCTTTCCCTTCTTTAAAATCCGGCCATGTCTCCTCAGGAAATGAATGACTCTCTCCGGGAATGACTTCAGCGTAGACAAGATCTTTTGCCCACCATACTGGAACAGGAGCTTTGCTTCGTTCTTTCAGGAACTTCACAAAAGTCCGCAGTTCGTCAGGGTCGTACACATCATCAGCACGAGCAGGTTCAAGTTTTGAATTCCTCACGATCTTCTTATGACTTTCCCAAGCCGCTTGCAGAGCGATCCCGAGATCCGTATCCTTCTTCAGCTCGGCAAATCCCATTCGCCCAACAGCCCGGAAGAGTTTCTTGTATGCCTTCTCCAAATCTTCGGGGGTCGTTGCCTTGAGCACACCTTCGCGTGGTGGTTGAGATGGAGTAGGCTGAGCAATCAGCGAGCCACTCCCAACCATCAGAATACTAATACCTATCGCAAAGTCACGGAATTGGGAGGACCACATCACGGGATACCTCGTGTGATGGTATTATTCGTCATTTACCGCAAGCAGTTTACCGAAACTCAAGAATCAAGGCAGGCCGAGTTCCATATGAGAGTGAGCATGTCGCACACGTTCACCTCACCAAACAACACCGTACAGTACCTCAGCTCACGATACCGCTCAGATCGACAGAAGCCTCGAATGCTACTTCGGGTAGATCGGCTCCTGTTTGTCTGTCTTCGCGGGATAGATCACCTCTTCTTTGGCACCGTCTGAGTAAGTTGCCTGCTGGTGGTAAGACGACGAGATATAGGAAGCGACGCTCTGCCATCCATCACAGTAATTCCATTCGATGACCATTCGATGAAACGTTGCACCGGCATCCTTCCAACCAGGGATCGTTCCCGGTCTCATTGGAAGGCTTCCAGAGATGGGATTAGGTGGGCTGTTCCAAGTCGGATAAGTCAGCGAGTAATTGGGAACGAACCGCGCATACCCAGTGATAACGACACGTCCGATGGTGTTGGGCTTGGGGCGCTCCGCGAACGTATCCAGAGCCGCGAGCAAGTCGGCTTTCGCGCCTTTCTCTGGATCGCCACTATAGATCTTTTGAATACCTGTCTTTTTATCGTATGTCACTCGCCACGCTTCGGTGAATTCTAGTTTATAGCTCAGACTCGCGGAGGCAAGACGTGTAACTGCCCCCAACGGTGTCAGGGGTATCGACCACGGATCTTGGGTCGCGGAGGGACAACCGCGGATTTCGGCCTCTATTATTACGTGTTGGATGATCCAACCCGATTCGCCTTCCGCAGGTCTCCACTGGATCGACCACTCTGGCCTGGAAAAAACATTACTCCATCCGTGCTCAATTGAAGTGTAGTACAACGCTGCTGCTGGATCCGGTGGAAATAGCCCCGTCGGATCAGTCAGTGCCACAGGTTGGTTTCCGACGGCCCGATACAGATTGTTGTCAGCAGCCGAGTACCGAATCAGATCCATCGTTGTCCATCGCCCGAGTGTCGCACTGAAGTCTCTGTTCCTGAAGTGGTACAGCCCACTGGTGCTGTCGAATCGTCCGCCCTGGTGCAGGTAGGCCCAGGCGTAGGCACTACTGCCAATGGTCGTCCAACTGGCGTTCATCACTGTTACCACGCCGAAGGGAGTGTAGGCGTAGCGCTCGACGACGCTCCCCGACGTGTTCACCAGAGCCGTCACGTTGAA
>JAKEEV010000573.1 GCA_022616395.1 Planctomycetia bacterium
ACCCCCGGCGTCAGCCGGCTGGGTTGGCTTCAGTGCCAGACACGATTACTGCACCCCTCCGATCGCACCTTCGGCAGTTGTTTCCGTTCAGGGGACAACACGGAGCAGTTGCTGGTTCTCGATCAACAGACGAGTTAAGATACTTCACACCGGTGCGATTGTTGAAGGGGTTTTCTTTGACCGTTGGCCACGATTCCCACGGTGCGACCCATGTCCCTCTCTGTCCACCCAAGTCGGTTCCGATTCGCTTTTCTGTTCGCGGTCGGGTTGCCGACGATCCTTCCTCTCCTCGGATGTACCTCAACCACCACGAGCGAACCGGATCGACCGCAAGGAGCAGTTGAACCCGAAGAGCCGGCTGGACCGCCTCTATTTGAAGACATCACCACCACATCAGGGATCGACTTCGCTTACCGAAACGGAGAAGACACCGCGAACCACCTCTCGATCCTGGAATCACTCGGAGGGGGAGCCGGGCTGATCGACTTCGACGGGGATGGTTTGCTCGATGTGTTCCTTCCCGGTGGAGGAGGATTCGCGGGACGAGAGAAGAAGGACATCGTCGGCTTCCCCTGCAAGCTCTATCGCAATCTCGGAGGCAATAAGTTTCAGGACGTGACATCTGAGGCGAAACTCGACAAACTCGCGGATGGCAAGCCGTGGTTTTACACACACGCCGTCGCGGTGGCGGATTACGACCGAGATGGCTGGTCCGACCTGCTCGTCACCGGCTGGCGGGCCGTCGCTCTTTTCCGGAACGTTCCGGTCGATGCGGCCAAGCCCAACAAGGGCCGACGATTCAAAGACGTTACCACCGCGGCCGGATTGGGTAAGGAAATCACCTGGGCGACCAGCGCGGCGTTCGGCGATCTCGACGGAGATGGCTACCCGGATCTGTATGTCTGCCAGTATGCGGACTGGTCGTGGGGGAAGAACCCGCCTTGCAACTACGACGGGAAGACTCCCGATGTCTGCCCTCCTCGATACTTCAACGGACTGCCCCACAAACTCTACCGCAACACCGGGAAGGGAAGTTTCGTCGAGGCCAGCAACTCGGCGGGTCTGCTTGCTGGTGGGCCGGATAAGAGCAAGGGGCTGGGCGTGGTGATTGTCGATGTCGATGCGGACGGCAAGCCAGATATTTATGTCGCCAACGACACGGTCGATAACTTCCTCTACCTGAACAAATCCAGCCGAGGGGCGCTCCAGTTTGAGGAACGCGGACTGGTCAGCGGAGCAGCACGCGACGACCGCGGAACTCCGAACGGAAGTATGGGTGTGGACGCGGGCGATCCGGAGCGCAGAGGAAAGCCCGCCCTCTGGGTAACCAACTACGAGAACGAGTTGCACGGACTCTACCGGAATGAATGCACCGCCACCCGCGCGTTCTTCCACTTCCACACCACGGCGATGGGCATCGCGGCCATCGGGCAGAAGTTCGTCGGCTGGGGGACCGCGTTTTTCGATGCTGATCTCGATGGCTGGGAAGACATCTTCATCGCTAACGGCCACGCGATTCGATACCCCACCGGTAAAGGCACCAGTCGAAAGCAATCTCCCGTTTTACTGCTCAACCAGGGCGGGAAGAAGTTCCTCTCCGCCAACAAGCGGATCGGAGGGTACTCCGCCAATCCTCGCTTGGCCCGCGGAGTCGCTTTCGGCGATCTCGACAACGACGGTCGAACGGATCTTGTCATCAGTCACATGAACGACTCGGCCGCGGTGTTACGGGGAGTCGGAGGAAAGGAGAATCACTGGTTAGGAGTGCGGCTTGAGGGGAAGGACCACGGCTGCGCGGTCGGTGCGCGCGCGGTTTGGTCGGCGGACGGGCAGCAGCAGACTCGGTTCGTCAAGGGCGGCACCTCTTACGCTTCCTCCGGGGATCGAAGGCTTCTCTTCGGGCTGGGAGAGAAAACAAAAGGCCAGTTGATCGTCAACTGGGCGGATGGGACCGAAGAGAAGTTCGATGATCTTCAAGTTGATCGTTATTACCGCATTATCCAGGGTCGGGCGAAACCGGAAGCCGAGCCTGGCGGGAAGAAGTGAGGGTTTGAGATGGGCGCTGCGGTTGGGCGCTGGTTCCACCGACGTCGGCGCATCGTGCTGTTGGTGACCGCTCTGGTTGCACTGGCCGGAGTGGCCGGCTACTGGGGCTGGCAGCGGTGGAAGACCGCGCAACTGGTTCCGCAGGCAGAGCAGGCACTGGCAGATCGAGACTATCCGCGCGCCCGCGAGCTTTTGGAGCAATACCTGACCGAGCGACCCGGAGACACTCACGCTCGCTTGCTCGCTGCCCGAACCGCCCGCCGAATGAAGCTCTATCGAGAAGCACGCGAGCACCTCCATCAATGCAGCGCTGACGGAGGAGATGCCGAGCAGATCGAAATCGAAGAGCTGCTCATCGAAGTGCAACTCGGTAACGAACAGCCTGTCAGCAGACTCCGCGAACGAGCCAGACGCGACGACGACCTGGCTCTGATTATCCTCGAAGTCCTTATCCAGCACGATCTCGACACCTACCAGCTCGGGTCAGCCCTCGACGGATTCACTCGCTATCTCGCCCGCAGACCGGATGATCTCCAGGCTCTGTTGGGGCGAGGATTCGTCTGGGAACGGTTCCTGAATTTCTCGGATGCTCTGGAAGACTACCGGAAGGCCGTCGCGGGTCATCCGGAGAGCGACCGAGCACGGCTGAAGCTCGCCGACACGCTCTTGATCGTTGGGACACCCGAAGAAGCGCTCACGCATTATCGGTGGTTGGCGGAGCGGTGGCCGGAACGTCCCCCTGTTCGGCTCGGACTGGCGCGCTGTTACCGTCGGCTCGGTCAGCCGGAGGAGTCCGTGCGGTTACTCGATGGTCTGTTAAAGGAGTTCCCCAATCACGGAGAGACTCTCTGGGAGCGCGGGGAACTGGAACTGGAACAGGGACGCGCCTCGACCGCGGAGCCACTGCTGAAGCGCGCTGTCAGAGAGCTTCCCTACGACCGCCGACCCCACTACGCGCTTTACCGCTGCCTGCTGACACTCGACCGGCCACAGGAAGCCGAAACGGTCAACACACGCGTGAAGCAACTCGACGCGGATCTCCTGCGCCTCAACACAATCCGGCATGAAGTGATGAAACAACCGAACAACGCGGCCTTGCGCTGCGAGGGCGGACTGTTATTTCTGCGCAACGGAGAGCGCGAGGAGGGGATTCGCTGGCTGCGGCTTGCCCTGATGATCGATCCGACATGCGAACTCGCTCGGTCAGCGCTTGTCGCTGAAGGGAGGCTGCCCAAACAGCCCTGAACTGCACAGGAGTTACTCAGAATTCGGCGGATTGTGTTTGACCCGCGCCTCGGGAGTGGTTACTGGGTAAAGATTAGAGGCATCTTTTTCTTCTCATGTAGTGCTCGCGAAGAATTCGGACGAACTTCAAGAACTCGGCGGGCACCACCCTCCCCTCCCCGGAGGTGTCTATGTCGCTCCATCGCCTGCGACCCCGACTCGCCAGCTTCACGCTGATTGAGTTGCTTGTGGTCATCGCCATCATCGCAATCCTCATTGGGTTGCTCCTGCCGGCTGTCCAGAAGGTCCGCGAGGC
>JAKEEV010000574.1 GCA_022616395.1 Planctomycetia bacterium
ATCGTGTGACGAAAAGCTTCCAGATCGGGTTGTGCGCGAAGTTGCGCGTGAACCTCCGCGATGGACGGCGAGGCGGCAAGCACGCGGCGGGTGAGGTGTTCGCCGTCCCATTCGTCCAGATAGGCGACGAACTGGCCGGGATACTTGGCCACCAGCGCCTCGCGCTCGGCTCGTTCCGCGGCAGCGCGCTTCGGGTCGTGTTGTCGGCGCAGTTCCTCGAAGATCGCCAGGACCCGCTCGAAGTCGGGAGTCGGAGGAGGTGGTGAGGTTGTTTCGGGCATGTGCGGTTCCTCCCCAGTGTGGTAGTGTTAGCGTATCGCGGGGTTGGCGTTCTCGCAACGGCCAGCGTCTGGGACTTCCGCGCTGTTAGAATCCTTCTCCTGAGTCATCTTTAAGCGACCGCGACATTCGCATCCGGTCGCGCACAAACACACGAGTTTAGAGAATGGAGTGAGAGGTTATCAGAGCCGGGCTTGTGTAGCGACCGCGAGCCGCTTAAACTCGATACAACTCGTGTATCCTGCCGCCGGTGTTTCTCCCTGCCCGGAGGCGTCTTCTTATGCCACGCCTACAAGCACTCCTGGAGTGCGTCGGCCAATCGCTGTGCGAAAAAGGCCGCAAGGCCCTGCAAGGGCTGTGGTCCTTCGCCGACGTGCTCCCCGATGTGGCCCGAACCGCGTTCGAGTATGCGCACCGGAAGTTGCCCGGCCCGGACTTGCGCGTGGCTCTGGTCGATTGCGCCTCGGTCGATCCCACCGAATATGAACGGCGTATCGGCGAGTTGATTACCGAACTGGCCACCACGCACGCCGTTCCCAAAGCGGAACTCGCGGACTACCTCCGTGCGCTGCCCGTCACCATGCGGCAACTCTTCCGCCGGCCCTCCGATCCCGAAGGACGCACCGCGCCGGAAAAACTCACGATCTACAAGCCCGAAGAGTTTGGAGTGTTCCTCCCTCCGCGCGCACCGAAATTCCGCGCCGGCGACAAGCTCGACAACTGGACGCTGACCGAACTGCGCGGGCTGGGCCAGAACTCCGAGGTGTGGCGCGGAGAAGATACCACACAGTCCGATGTTTCGCCCGCTCTCAAGTTCGTCGTCGAGACCGAGTCGTGTGATCGCATGAAGGGTGGCACTCAACTGTTCACCCAGGTCTTCGATCTCAATGATGTCAACGGCGTGCTCCCCTTGCGGTCGGTTTACCTCGACACCAACCCGCCGTGTCTCGAAGCCCCGTTCGTCTACGGCTACGACCTGGCCGGGCTGATGTTCGAATGGAAGTGGCGCTACGACTCGGCCAAACCCGAAGCAGCTCTCAAACTCATCCGGCGACTGGCCACCATCATCTCCGCGGCCCACGAGAAGGGCATCGTTCACCGCGACCTCAAGCCGAGTAACGTGCTGTTGCATCCCACCGAGGGCGGCAAGTTCACCATGTGGGTGAGCGACTTCGGCTGGGGGCAGATTGAGAGCGTGCGGTCGCTGGAATTAGCGAAAACTGGCCCACGCGGCGAACAACAGCGTCTGGCCCAGCGCGGAGCCGCCACCAGCCTCTACGCCTGCCCGCAACAGGTGAAGAAGGAACCGCCCGCGCCGACCGACGATGTCCACGCCATCGGCGTGATCTGGTATCAACTGCTCAAGCGCGATCCGGCGGTCGCGGCTCCCTTCGGAGCCGAATGGATCGAGGAGTTGCGTCCCTGCGGGTTCACCGATTCGCAAGCTCGCGTGTTGCAAGCCTGCTTGAGTACCCGACCGGACAAACGGCCCAAGAACGCGGCCGCGCTGCTTGAGAATCTCGCCAACGTCACCGTCGGAGCGTCCGATGCACACGGTACGGACGGCTCCAAGTTGATTGCTCTGAAGAGTCCCAGTTCCGCGACGAACCCGCAGGTCACCACCGCGCGCGGCAAGACCTACGACGCCGCTGCCGCTGCCGCAAGCGCTGCCGCGATCCTCACCGCGGCCGGAGGCGGGCCGCTCACATCCGGCGGACCGGGTACTTCCACCGTCGGCGCGATCCGGTTGGTCAAGAACTCCATCGGCATGACGTTCGTCCGCGTCCCGGCCGGTGTCTTCATGATGGGTGACGACCACTCCGGGCGGCCTTACGAGGGACCGGTTCACGAGGTCAAAATCACACGCCCGTTCTACATGTCGGTGGTTCCGGTCACGCAGGCTCAGTATGAGGCGGTGAAAAGCAAGAACCCAAGCAAATTCAACCGCCACCACGGAGGAGGATCGGATCACCCCGTGGAATCAGTGACCTGGGATCAGGCGTTCCGGTTCTGCGACAAACTGGCACGCATGGCGGAAGAAGAAGTCCACAGGCGGAGCTATCGACTGCCCACCGAAGCCGAGTGGGAATACGCCTGCCGCGCTGGAACGACTACCGACTTCCACTTCGGCGACAAGCTTCACGGCAAGGACGCGCTGTTTGCCACCTCCGGCGGCAAGCACGCGGGCAAGAGCACTTGCCCGGTCGCGATGTTCTCGCCCAACGCATTCGGCCTGCACGACATGCACGGCAACGTGCAGGAGTGGGTAAACGACTGGTTCGACGAATACTACTACTTCGAAAGCCCGCCGGAAGACCCGCAGGGGCCGAAGCGAGGAATGCTCAAAGTAGTTCGCGGAGGCTGCTGGGGCATGTTCCCCAACGATTGCCGCAGCGCTGCTCGTCGCGGTCAGGCGCCCGACACGTCTTCCGACACCGTCGGCTTCCGCGTCGTGATGGACGTGGGATGATGGCGAACCCGCCCGCAAGGGCGGTGGGTTCAGAGCCGGAAGCGTCAGCGACGGGAGATACAACACCCACCGCCCTTGCGGGCGGGGTTCGCCAAGATCAGCTCCGCAAGTCCCACCTGCGATCCTCTTCCGTCAACTCGTTTCGCTTGCGTGTAGCTCGTTGAAGTGCCGGCAGCACCGCTCGCGAGTCCGCGTTCAGCAAACCGGCCGACCAGACCGGGTTGAACTCGACCACTGCCCATCCGCGATCATCAATCCGCCCCACATCCACCACGAACGCCGGTGGCAGTTCGCCCTTCATCGCAGCGCACAGTTCCTCGACCAGTCGCAGACCCGCGATGGGCATCGCGGCATCTGTCCCGTTCCACACGGTGCGACCGTAGGCGATGTATGGCGAACCCGCGACCGCTTTTCCTTCGAGCACGAAGTACCGGAATTCGACCGACCACTCGACCGGTTCGCTCAATAGCACCGGGGCAGTTGGCCGCGAGAGTCCGCGTGTGCGGATGTCACGCACATCGGAATAGACACCGGCATCGAACCACTTGTCGAGCGGGTCGGCGGGCTTCACGAACGTGCGCTCTCGGAGTCGTGCGAGATCGCCGAACGTCGCGGACTCAACCTCTCGCCGCAGGAAGCGTGTGGGCACTCGCGTGAGCAAGTCGAACGGCGGTTCGAGCAGCGCGAGGTTGAGCTTGCTGGCTGCGGCAACCGCGATGTCCGTGGTGACATACACCACCGGGTCGGGCACATCGGGAATCGAATCACGGTCGCAGCCGAGCACGGGCCAGCCTGCGCCTTCAGCCGCGGCAATCAACCGCTGCATGTAGACGGTGGACGCGGAGGGCACTGCTCCGACCGCGCACACAAATGACCGCGACGCCACAATGAGCGTGGGCATGAGAGAACTCCAAGTTAGTAAGGGATTGATTGCGAGAAATGCAACAGACGAGTTAGCCGCGAGCCGAAGGCGAGCGTGTTTGAGCGCGAAGAGAAAGGATGTCGGCCGGGTCGGTGGTCTACTTCAAGACCCGTGGTGTGGAAGGCTCACGGCACCGCCCGGAAAGCTTCGGGTACCCGTATTCGGGTACTCCGACCGGCGGGGTTGTTCCAGTCCCGAATACGGGTACCCGAAGCTTTCCGGATAGCGGTGCTGGAACAGCCTTCCTCACGCTGAGTGTCTGGCAGTTCACTCGGACGACGCAACATCGTCCTTGTGCAAAGCACGAGCTAAACTCATCCGACCCGACCGACACCAAGAGCATATCAGACACTATCGACCAAGCAAGAACCGTAATGCGCCTTCAAGGTCCGGGTGGTCGAACGCGAAGTCGCTCGCGAGGAGCTTTGTGGGCTTCGCATTCATGCTCGCAAGCAGTGCGTTGTCGGTGATTTCGCCAAACATCGTGCGGAGAGCGAATCGCGGAAGCCAGAAGAACGCGGGTCGGTGCAGCACGCGGCCGAGCGTCTTGGTGAACTCGCGATTACGGACGGGATTCGGCCCGACGAGGTTCACCGGGCCGTTCAGATCGTTGGTCATGAGCGCGTGGTGAATCGCGCCGACGGTATCGCCGTTGGTGATCCACGGAACCCACTGCTTGCCGCTTCCGAGGACCGCGCCTGCGCCCATTTTGAATGCGAGGAGTTGCTTGCCGAGCGCTCCACCTCTTGGAGAGAGCACGACACCAATCCGAAGGTTCACGGTGCGAACGCCCGCGTCTCGTGCCGGAGCGCAAGCATCTTCCCACACGCGGGCGATTTCTGGAAAGAACCCGCCACTCCCACCCGGAGATTCCTCCGTCAATTCCACTTCCCCGCGATCACCGTAGAAGCCGACCGCTGACGCGCACAGGAACACTTTCGGCCGACGTTCCATCGGAAGAGAGGCGATGGCCTCGGCGATGTGTTGCGTTGGTATCGTGCGGCTGTCGAGAATCTTCCGCTTCTTGGCTGCGTTCCATCGCCCTTCGGCCACATTATCGCCCGCGAGGTGAATCACCGCGTCCACGTCCTCGAATGTGGAAGGATCAAGCGGAGTTTCCGGCTTCCACGGCACCCACCTCGTTCCATCATCGTAAGGAGAAGTCGCGTTGCCGGTGACGAGTCGAATGACCGTGTGTCCGCCGGTCGTCAGGAACGGCACCAACTCCGCGCCAACCAGCCCGCGCGATCCGGTAACGGCAATCGTCATGCGCGGTTTGTCCTTGAAGCGCGTGTGTCGCTTCAAGTCGCTTGCGGTGAGCGCGTGCCGGTAAGCGAAGATCGTCGCCAGTCGTCGCTTCACCATTCCCGCACCGAAAAACCGGCCGAGCATTCCCAGCGGCGCGCCATACTCGATGTGATCTTCGAGGAACGAGGTTGTTTCGGTATCGGGAATGAAGTTGTGCGTGTGATTCCAGTACGCCAGTGGACTCTTCAGTGCGCGATCCTGAAACTTACGACCAGGCTGGAAGTCGAACGCCTCCGCAATCCACGTTGACTTGAGCGGCCCAACTGTCTTCGCACGCATCGTGAGGCGGAAGCCATCGGTGCCAAACGTGCCTTCTTGCTTCACGATTCGCGCGGACTCCCACGGCGGTTGAAGTCGTTGGAACGCGAGCGGTCGCGCGTGCCAGGCGTACAATTCTTCCGCCGACACCGGCATCGGAGAACGCAGGGTAAATGTCGCGTTGGGCATAAGGCACCACATTGCGAACCCCGACCGCAAGGTCGGGGGTACAACCAGTGTAGGCGACCGCGCGGATTGGCCACTCTTAACGAGCCGCGACCGCAAGGGAGCGGTTGAGCTTTCCCGCTCCCTTGCGGTCGCGGCTCGTTCGAGCAAGCTCGACGGGTTGACGCCGCACCGTTCGCCAGGAGTTAACCGCCATGACAGCGCCTCGCATCACAGTTCGCAATCTGTATTCCGATCTCGCGGCGAGTATGACCCACTTCGCGACGGATACATCAGCCGTTGAACGGAGCCGCGCGCACGTGGATGCAGCGCTCGCCGATGGTCGCTTGCATTACGGCGTAAACACCGGCTTTGGTGCGCTTGCACGCGAACGCGTGCCGGACGACAAGCTCGCGACGCTTCAGCGGAACTTGCTCTTGAGTCACGCGGTCGGCGTGGGTGAACCGGTACCGCCGGACATTACGCGGCTCATGCTGCGGCTGAAGATTCACGCGCTGGGCCTCGGCTATTCCGGCGTATCGCTACCGGTGTTCCGTCGGTTGCTCGCTTTCGATCACTTGAATCTCTTACCGGTCGTGCCAAGTCGTGGAAGTGTGGGTGCGTCCGGCGATCTGGCTCCGCTTGCACATCTGTGCCTGCCGCTCATCGGATTAGGTGAATTCTGGGACGATGACAGACGCGCGAGCGTACCGGCCGCGAGTGTCCTTCGCGCTCGCGATCTTTCGCCGCTTGAACTGGCAGCAAAAGACGGTCTGGCGCTCATTAACGGCACGCAACTCATGGCCGGTTACGGCGCGTGGATTCTCGAACGCTGCGTGAGGCTCGTCGATCACTTCGACTTAGCCGCCGCGATGTCCCTCGAAGCGTTGCAAGGAAGCCTGACTCCTTTCGATGCACGCATACACGCGATCCGTCCGCATCCCGGTCACGGCACAGTTGCAGCGAACGTGCGGCAGCTTCTTCAACAGAGCGAGATTCTGGAATCGCATCGTAACTGCGGAAAGGTGCAAGATCCGTACTGCTTGAGGTGCGTGCCTCAAGTTCACGGAGCCAGCCGCGACGCTCTTGCGTTCGCGTCAAGCGTAGTGGAAACCGAAATCAACGGCGTGACGGACAACCCGCTGGTGTTCGATAACGGTGATGTGCTTAGTGGCGGCAATTTCCACGGTCAACCGCTGGCTCTGGCTCTCGACTTCGCCGCGATCGCGCTGGCGGAGTTCGCCAGCATCTCGGAACGCCG
>JAKEEV010000575.1 GCA_022616395.1 Planctomycetia bacterium
GCGGTGAACTACCTGACGCGCCCAAAGACGAACGCGGCTGGCGAAGTGGAACTGCCAACGCTGATTCCCAGCGCTCGCTATGTGATTTCGGTTGGCAGTGGGGCAAGCAAGATCCAAGTCGGTCGGTTTGCGATTGAACCGGGCAAGACATTGACGATTCCCGATGTGATTCTGCCGGGTCCTGTTGAAGGGAGTATCCGATGAGAGTGGCATTCGTAACGCTGATCGCGGTGACCGTGGCGAGCGTGGTTGCGAGCCTTGCGGCCGAAGCCCCCGCTCCGCCAGGGAGCGGCGCGAAGCGCTCCATCACCTTCCAGAACGGCGCCAACGGTTACAAGGGAGCTGTCGATCTCGAAATCTGGGACGTAGCACCGAATACCTGTCTCGAAGGGAACATCAACGCCAGCAGTGATGCGAATAACGACGGCGGTGAAAGTCAGGTTCTCGTCCGCTTCGATGACATCATCGGCACCAAACCGGGTCAGATTCCGCCGAAGTCCGCCATCCACTCCGCGACGCTCATCATCGGCGCATTCGACCAGGGGACCACGGTCCACCTTCACCGGATGCTCGTTCCATTCAAGCGCACTTCCACCTGGAACAGTCTGGTGGGTGGAGTCACGGCCGACGGGCTGGAAGCGTCGAAGAAGAAGGACAGTTTCACCTTCGGGAAGATTTCGGCCAGCACTTCGGCGATTCCATTTGAAGTGACCGACACCGTGCAGAAGTGGGCTAACGGCGACGCGAATCACGGCTGGGTCTTCATCAACACCGGCGGCAACGGCTGGGACTTCTATACCAGCGAGTTCGACAAAGTAAAGCAGCGACCGAAGTTGGTTGTCGAATTCACCCCGCCTCAGAAGTGACCGTGTGCGGCGAGTGTGAGTGTGAGTGAAAACCAAAACACCAAAACAAGGAGCTTCGATATGTCTCGTCCGCAACCTGGTACTTGGGATGCTGATCCGGCTCACTTCGCGCCCCCGACGCGGCGCGATGCTCTTCGCGTTGGCTGGCTGGGCGGTCTGGGCTTGAGTCTCGGCGCGTACCTGGAAATGGAAGCCCGCGCGAAGGCCGCTGAGCCGACGCGCAAGCTCGCGGCGAAAGCCAAGTCGGTGATTCACATCTATCTCCAGGGCGGGTTCGCCCACATGGATAGCTTCGACCCGAAGCCGGATGCTCCGGCGGAGTATCGCGGAATCCTCGACCCAGTGCAGACAAAACTCTCCGGTGTCCGCTTCAGCGAACACATGACGAAGACCGCGGCGCTGGCGGATAAGCTCGCGGTGGTCCGCAGCATGACGCACACGGAAGTGGATCACAGCCGTGGCGAACACAGCATGTTCACTGGCTACCGGCCAAGCCCCGCTCTTGTGTATCCGAGCCTGGGAAGCGTGACCGCGCACGAACTGGGCGTGCGTCACGACATGCCGCCTTACATCGTGGTTCCCAACGCGGGGAGTCAGTTCCTCGGAAGCGGATACCTCAGCAACCAGTACGGTCCCTTCGCGCTGGGTGGTGATCCAGGCCGACCGGGGTTTGCCGTTCGCGATTTGAGTCTGCCTCACGGTGTCGATGATCGCCGATTCGCGGAGCGCAAGGAATGGAAGGAGTTGGTGGACGATCACTTCGCCAAGACGGAAAAGGACGATGCGCTGACCACGATGAACAGCTTCTATCAGCGCGCTTACGGCATGCTCGCCTCACCCACCGTCCGCGGCGCCTTCAGCCTGAAGGACGAAACGGCAGAAACCAAGAAGCTCTACGGGATGACCGGCCTCAGCGGGCCGATTGCATTTCGCAACGCCGGTGCCGCACGCTTCCTGATCGCGCGCCGACTGATCGAAGCCGGAGCGCGATTCGTCACGGTCACCTTCGGCGCCTGGGACACACACGCTTACCACTATCGCGGAATTTCAGTTCAGATGCCGCTTCTTGACATCGCTCTCTCCGCGCTGATTACCGATCTCAAGCAGCGCGGGTTGCTCGATAGCACGCTGGTGGTGGTCAACAGCGAGTTCGGGCGCACTCCGAAGATCAACGCGGGCGGCGGACGCGACCACTGGCCACGCGTCTTTACTGTCGTGCTGGCCGGTGGCGGAATCAAGGCCGGGCAAATCTACGGCGCAAGCGACGCGCTGGCGGCCGAACCAGCGAAGAACCCGCTGAGTGTCGAGGACTACGCCCACACGCTCTACCACCTGATCGGCATCGACGCATCGAAGGATCTCATGTCGCCGGGCAACCGCCCGCAACAGATCGTCATGAACGGCAAGGTGATCAAGGCTCTATTGGCGTGAGGCGGAAGAGTGTTCACCGCAGAGGGCGCGAAGAGCGCAGAGAAAGTCAGAAATCAGGAGTTTTATACCATGCTTCTTCGTCTTCTGTCTTCGCTCTGCGTTCTTTGCGTTCTCGGCGGTGAAATCTTCGCCGCTCCTCCCACCATTGAAACTCTCGCGCCGGGAGTCGGTCAGCGAGGGACAGAGTTCACGCTCACACTCACCGGAGCGCGCCTCACCGACCCACAAGAACTGATGCTCTATGCGCCCGGTGTGGTCTGCACGAAGCTCTCCGCGAAGAACGAGAACCAAGTCACGGTCACGCTGAAGGCCGCTCCCGACTGCAAACTCGGCGAGTATCCCTTCCGACTGCGTACTCCCGGCGGGGTTTCGGAACTGAGAATTTTCCGCATCTCTCCATTTCCCATCGTCGCGGAGAAAGAGCCGAACGACACAACTCCCCAATCGGTGCCGCTGAACGTGAGCCTCACGGGGATTACCGAAAGCGGCGGCGTGGATCGGTTCGCGGTCACACTCACGAAGGGCGAACGGCTTTCGCTGGAAGTGGAAGCCATTCGGCTCGGCGGTGAACTCAACGATACCGCGATCACAGTCTTCGGCCCGGATGGGAAAGAAATCGCCACGGTGGACGACACTCCGCTCTTCCGCCAAGACCCGACCCTCTCGCTTCTTGTACCCACTGATGGCGTTTACACCGTCGAAGTTCGCGAGACGAATTACGGAGGAAGCGATACCAGCCGCTATGTGCTTCACATCGGCAATTTCCTTCGCCCCGCGGCGATATTCCCGGCGGGCGGTCAGGCGGGCACCGAGGTGAAGGTCAAGCTCTTCGATCACAGCCGCGAGAGCACGCTGAATGTGAAACTTCCACCCGCGGGCACGCCGTTTGACTTTCACGCAACTGACGGAGTTGCACCCGCGGCCCCGACACCCAATCGCTTCCGTGTGTCACCGTTCCCGAACGTCATCGAGACCGAACCGAATGACGAGACGAAGCTCGCAAGCGCGGCTGTCGCGTGGCCGGTTGCGTTCAATGGCCTCATCGAGAAGGTGGGGGATGTCGATCACTATCGTTTCCGAGCCGCGAAGGGCGAAGTGATTGATGTGGAGGCGTTCGCTTATCGGATTGGCTCTCCGCTTGATCCGGTGGTCGCGGTGTTCCACCCCAACGGCGTACTTCTCGCCGGCAACGACGATGACGAGACTCACGACAGCCGCGTGCAGGTCACCATTCCCACTGATGGCGAGTACATCGTGCGCGTGACGGACAAACGCAAGCAAGCCGGCCCGCGGTTCATCTATCGCGTCGAGTTGACCAAACCATCGACAGGTCTCGCGGTGTTCCTCCCGCCGTTGGCGCGCAAAACGCAAGACCGGCAAGTGATCGCGGTCCCGCGCGGCAATCGCGTGATCGCGTACATCGGTGTGCGTCGAGATGGCTTCACCGGTCCGGTTACCGTGACGCCTGGTGAACTCCCCGCGGGGGTGAAAGTCAACATTCCCGTGATCCCCACCGGCGAATACCTGATGCCGGTGGTGTTCGAGGCCGCGCCTGATGCTCCCCTCGGTGGGAAGCTCGTCGCGTTCACCGGGCGTGGAGGCGATGCGAAGTCGCCTGTCACGGGTCACTTCTCGCAGGTCGTCACCCTCATTCAGGCACCCGGCGACTCGGCGTTCCACGCGGTCGAACTGTCGCGGTTGGCGGTCGTGGTGGTGGAGGAGACTCCGTATTCGGTCAGCGTCGTTCCACCAACCACAGCGCTGGTTCCCGACGGCACGCTCGACATCACCGTGAAGGTGAAGCGCGCCAAGGACTTCGCCGAACCCCTGGAAGTGTTCTTCCCCTCGCTGCCGCCGGGTGTTGAAGCACCCACTTCGGTTGTCATTGCGCCCGACAAGAGTGAAGCAGTCGTCACGCTCGTTGGTCACCCGCCGGCGGAACTTGGCGACTGGCGGCTGTTGGTCGAAGTCAAGATCGCGCGAGCCGCCCGCGTGCGCGATCCGTTTGCCGCGCCGATGGGTGGAGGTCGGCGCCCTCGGCGCTCGGTGGAAGACCCTCCGGTGTCGTCTGAAGTGATCGTGCTTTTGGTCGCCAAGCCCGCGATCAATGGGCAGTTCGCGCCCAGCGCTGGCGAACAGGGGAAAACCATCCAGGTCGTGTGCAAGCTCGATTCCGCAACACCCGCCGGAAGTTCCTTCACCGCGAAACTTGATGGCCTCCCTCCGCGTGCCACCGCAAAGCCGGTGGAAGTGAAACCGGGCACGAAGGAAGTCGAGTTTCTCGTGACAATCGACCCAACCACACCGCCGGGCGAATACCGCTCGCTGGTGTGCGAACTGGCGGGCACCGTTGGCGGACAGAAGGTGGTTTATCGCATCGGTCGCGGAGCATCGCTGAAGATTGATGCTCCCGGCGCGATCAAAACCGATCCCAGCGGAAAGCCACTCAGCCCGCTCGAGGCGCTCCGCGAGAAAGAGAAAGAGAAGAAGCCGTAGCGCGGCGAACCCCGCCCTTGCGGGCGGGGGGTTGTGAGTAACCCTCCGCCCTTGCGGGCGGGGTTCGCCTGTCACATGAGGTTCACAGCATGCGATGGTTCTCGTTGCTCGTCGGGTTCGTTCTGACTGGACCGGCGGTTGCCGCGGAAGCGACTCCGGTGCGCATCGCGGTTGCACCGACCGCGGTGGAACTCAGTGGCGTGCGCGACCGGCAAGGCGTCGTCGTGCAGGCCGAGTTCGCCGATGGGAGCACGCGCGATGTGACCGCCCGCGCAACCTTCGCGCTCGATAAGCCCATCGCCACAATCACCAACGCCTTCCTCGCCCCCGCGACCGGAGGAAGCGCAACTCTGACCGTCACGCACGGCTCGCACACAGCGAAGATTCCCGTGACCGTGACCAAACCCAACGAGGCCGATCCGCTTCGCTTCCGCACCGACGTGATGCCGGTCTTGACGAGAGTGGGCTGCAACACGGGCAAGTGTCACGGCTCCGCCTCCGGTAAGGATGGCTTCCGGCTCTCGCTCTTCGGCTACGATCCGGAAGGCGACTACTTCCGACTCACGCGCGAACTGGGCGGCCGACGCGTGAACCTCGCGACGCCCGAAGACTGTCTGGTCGTGAACAAGGCCACCGGGAAAGTTCCTCACACCGGCGGAAAGCGGTTTGAAATCGGCAGCGAGAACTACTTGCTTCTGGTGCGCTGGCTGGAAGCCGGCGCTCGACGCGATCCGAAAGAGACACTGACTCCAATCGGCATCGAGGTGTTTCCCAAGCAAGCGGTATTCGCGACCAAAGGCCAGACTCAGCGCGTCGTTGTGCGGGCCAAGTACAGCGACGGCACCGATCGAGACGTGACGCGATTCGCCGAGTTCGTCGGCAATAACGACGCGTCCGCGACTGTTTCCGAGGCCGGTGTGATCTCCGGCACTGGACCCGGCGAAGCGTTCATCCTCGCTCGGTTCGATGAGTTCACCGAAGGGACCGCAGTAATCGTTCGCCCCGGCTCGCCGTTCACCGATCCGAAAACGCCCACCTTCAACTACATCGATGCTCACGTCCACGCGAAGCTCAACAAGCTGCACGTGATTCCGTCCGAAGTGTGCAGCGACGAGGTGTTCTTACGTCGCGTCTACATCGACCTTGTTGGATTGCTCCCCACACCTAACGAACGCGACAAGTTCCTCTCCGACAACGATCCGAAGAAGCGCGAGAAACTTGTCGATGCGCTTCTGGAGCGCGAAGAGTTCCGCGACATCTGGGCGATGAAATGGGCCGAAGTGCTTCAGATTCGCACGGTGAATGGGATCAGTCCGAAGGGACTGCAACTCTACGATAAGTGGCTTCGCGACAAGGTTCGTTCCGGTGTCACCATCGACCGGATCGTGCGCGAGGTGATCCCGGCCAACGGCGGTACGTTCGAGAACCCCGCGGTCAACTACTTCCAGACGGAAACCACTCCGCAACTCCTCAGCGAGAACATCGCGCAGGTGTTTCTCGGCACGCGCATTCAGTGCGCTCAGTGCCATAATCACCCCTTCGACCGCTGGACGATGAACGACTACTACGGCTTCGCCGCGTTCTTCAGCCAGATCGGTTACAAGAACGCGCAAGACCCGCGCGAGCTGACGGTCTTCAACGCGGGAGTCGGCGAGATGCGGCATCCGGTCGGCGACCGCATCGTGAGGCCGAAGTTCCTCGGCGCAACCGCACCGGAAATCAAACCGGGAGAGGATTACCGCGCGGTTCTGGCCGACTGGCTCGCCAGTCCCGACAATGCCGCGTTTGGACGCAACGTCGCGAACATCGTCTGGGCGCACTTCTTCGGGAAGGGAATCGTTGACCCGGTGGATGATGTGCGCGTCAGCAACCCCGCGAGCAATCCGCAGTTGCTCGATGCGCTGGGGAAGAAAGCATCCGAGTACAAGTTCGATGTGAAGAAACTGGCACGCGACATTTGCCTCAGCCGCACCTATCAGCTCTCCACGAAGCGCAACCCAACGAACGAATTGGACGACCGGAACTTCTCGCACCAGAGAGTTCGTCGAATGCGCGCGGAGATACTGCTCGATTGCATCACGCAGGTCACCGAGACAACGAATACCTTTCCCGGCTTGCCGCTGGGCGGTCGAGCAGTGCAGATTCCCGACGCACGCACGCCGAATTACTTCCTCACGACCTTCGGCCGTGCTTTCCGCAACACCGCCTGTACCTGCGAAGTGAAGACGACCCCGACGCTCTCGCAGGCGCTGCACCTGCTCAATGGCGAGACAACGACCGGCAAGATTGTTGACGGCAAGGTGGTGGAGAAATTGCTCGCCGCCAAGAAGGAACCGATTGCGGTCGCGGAAGAGCTTTACTTGCGCTGCCTGGGCCGCAAACCCACGCAAACCGAAGCCGACAAGATCGCGGCCAGACTCGCGAAGGCGCCCAACAAGAAAAAGGCTCTCGAAGACCTCTTCTGGGCGCTGCTGAATACCAATGAGTTCCTGTTCAATCGGTAATGGCGCGTGCGTGGCTCTTCAGCCCGAAGGGCTGTGACAGCATCGCCTGGGGCAAC